>DMYM01000388.1 GCA_003483645.1 Verrucomicrobiales bacterium | reverse complement strand
TTGCAGGCCTTGACCATGATGAACAACGTCACCTTCGTGGAGTCCGCCCGCTTCCTCGCCGAGCGTGTCATCAAGACCAAGGGATTGACTCCCTCCCAACGCATTGCCCGTGCCTTTCGCATGGTGACCAGCCGGGAACCGACTCCCGATGAATTGAAGCGTCTGTTAGCGGACTTCCGGTTCTACCTGGCCGATTTCAGGAAGCGCCCCGACGCGGCCAAGCAACTGTTGGCCGTCGGGGAAAAGAAAGCCGACCCGAAGCTTCCCGTCGTCCAGCTTGCCTCCTATGCCTTGGTCGCCAACACGATTTTGAATCTCGACGAAGCCATCATGCAGGATTGATATGGAAGCGATGGACGAAATACACGTACAGCAGACCCGGCGCGCTTTCTTGGAGCGCGGCACCCTCGGTTTGGGGTCGATCGCCTTGGGCGCCTTGCTCCATGGCGGCGAGAAGCCTCGCAATCCGATCGGCGGGCTGGAGGGGTTCCCTCACTTTGCCCCCAAGGCCAAGCGCGTGATCTACCTCCACATGGTGGGTGGTCCGGCACAGATGGATCTCTTCGACTACAAGCCGGTCATGCAGAAGTGGTATGACAAGGACCTTCCCGACAGCGTGCGAATGGGCCAGCGCCTGACCACCATGACAAGTGGACAGAAGCGATTCCCGGTCGCTCCTTCCAAATACAAGTTTGCCCAGAAGGGACAGTGCGGGATGTGGATGAACGATGAACTGCTCCCCAACCTGCACCAATGTGCCGACGACATTTGCTGGATGCGAAGCCTCCACACCGAAGCCATCAACCACGAACCGGCCATCGCAGCCATGCAGACCGGCAACCAGATCACTGGACGGCCCTGTCTCGGATCGTGGGCCTCCTACGGCCTGGGATCCATGAATGAGGATCTCCCCGCTTTCGTGGTCATGGTGGCCACTCCCAGCAACCGTGAACAGGAGCAGGCCATCTCTTCCCGCCTCTGGTCCAGCGGGTATCTCTCCGGCGAACACGCAGGAGTCCCCTTCCGAAGCAAGGGTGACCCCATCCTCTACATCAACAACCCTGACGGCGTGCCCGACGCAGTCCGCCAGCGCACCATCAAGGGCATCAACGAGATGAATGAGCTGACCTACCAGGAGCTCGGCGATCCCGAAACCTTCACCCGTATCAGGCAGTATGAGATGGCTGCCCGCATGCAGGCCAGCATGCCCGAGCTCACCGACCTCAGCAAGGAACCCGAGCACACCTTCAAGCTCTACGGTGAGGAAGCCAGGAAGCCCGGCAGCTTCGCAAACGTCGTTCTCATGGCCCGCCGCCTCGCTGAACGCAATGTCCGCTTCATTCAGGTCTATCACAACAACTGGGACCACCACGGCAACGTGAATGGCCGCATGCCGGCGCAGTGCAAGGATGTGGATCGTCCCTGTTACGCCCTCATTAACGACCTCAAGCAGCGGGGCATGTTCGAGGACACCCTCATCATCTGGGGTGGGGAATTCGGCCGCACCATCTACAGCCAGGGCGGCCTCAGTAAGACGAACTACGGCCGGGATCACCACCCACGGTGCTTCACGATGTGGATGGCGGGCGGAGGCACCAAGGGCGGCGCCATCTACGGGGAGACCGACGATTTCAGCTATAACATCGTCAAGAATCCCCTCCACATCCGCGATTTCCACGCCACCATCCTCCACCTCCTCGGCTACGATCACGAAAGGTTCAGCGTGAAATACCAGGGCCTCGATCAACGCCTCACCGGGGTGGAGAAGGCCAAGGTGGTCAAGGAACTCCTTGCCTGACCGCGGCTCTTCTTCGGCGTAGCCGCGTCCTTGTCACCTCGTCATCAGTCACGATCGTAAAAGGATAACCATTTAACTTATGATCGCCCTCCGGCATAAAACAGCGCAGTCCGCCTTTATCATTTGTTTCATGGTATTTCTACCGGCCTACGCAAGTGGCGAGTCGGCCCCCTCTGGAATTCACTGGGCATTTGTGAAGCCCCAACGGCCATCGACACCGCCGATTTCAAACACCAAGTGGCCGTGCAATGACATCGACCGGTTTGTGTTGAAGCAAATCGAGGACTCCAGTCTGCAGCCTTCGGTCGAGACGGGTGCGCGCACGTTGATACGGCGTCTGCATTTTGACCTCACCGGGTTGCCCCCCACACCGGCAGATATTTCGGCATTCGAGAACGATTCAAAGGCCGACCTTGATTCCGCCCTTGAGAAGCTGGTGGATCGGCTATTGAGCAGCCCGCATTTTGGTGAAAAATGGGCGCGCTGGTGGATGGACCTGGCGCATTACGGTGACAGCGACGGCTACCTGACCGATCAGTTGCGCCCCGTGGCGTGGCGTTGGCGGCAGTGGGTGGTGGAGGCCTTCAATCGCAACCTGCCGTTTGACCGGTTCACCATCGAGCAGCTCGCTGGCGACCTGTTGCCTGGGGCAACCACCCAACAGCGCATCGCCACCGGTTTTCTGCGCAACACGCTCAGTAACCGGGAAGGCGGTGCAGACCTTGAGGAATTCCGCGTGCTCCAGGTGAAGGATCGCACCAGCACCCTCGGCACCGTCTGGCTCGGACTCACTCTCCAGTGCGCCGAGTGCCACGATCACAAGCACGACCCCTTCCCCCAGGAGGAATTCTACCGCCTCTACGCCTTCTTCAACAACGCCGACGAACTGAACATCAACGCACCGCTGCCCGGCGAATCCGGGAAATCCGCACCGGCAAAAATAGCGTATGACAGAAAACGGCACGAATTATTGGAGCCAGTCTCGGACAGGCTCGAGGCACTGCAGAAACGCTGGGAGGCCAAGCTGCTGGACACTGAGAACAACCCGGGACGTGACCATCACTGGGATCGCGAACTGGAACTGCTGGGCTTGATCTGGGGCGGTAATCTTGGCGAAGGACAGCTTGAGGGATTGAATATCCTCTCCAAACCCTGGACCCAGCGCACGCCGATTGAGAGTGCCCGCTTGCAGGATTATTTTCTGCGGAAGGGATCCCGGATCGACGAAAAAAAATTCAAGGAGCTAAGAATTGATGAACTCGTGGAGCAGCTTGGGGAATTGGAAACGAACCTCCCTCCCATCACCCGCGCGCCCACGATCGTCAAGCATCACGTCTACCGCCCCACGCACCTGCATACCCGCGGCAATTTCCGGCGCCCGGGCAAGGAGATGCAGCCGGCCACGCCGGGAGCGCTACATCCGCTGCAGTCCCAGGGCACACCCAACCGCCTGGCACTGGCGCGCTGGGTGATTTCCGCGGACAACCCGCTGGCCGCGCGCGTGGTGGTCAACCGCTTATGGCAGGAGATTTTTGGACGGGCCCTGGTCATTACACCGGATGACTTCGGCATCCGTGGCGCGCGCCCCTCGCACCCCGGCCTGCTCGACTGGCTCGCCACGGAATTCATCCGGCGGGATTGGGATACGAAGGCCATGCTCAGATTGATGGTCACTTCGGCCACATACCGCCAGTCTGCATCCCTCACCCCCGCATCGCTTGCCCGCGACCCGGACAATGTCCTGCTCACCCGTTACACCCGGCAGCGACTCTCCGCGGAATTAGTTCGCGACAACGCTCTGGCGGTCAGCGGATTGCTCAATCGCAGGATCGGCGGACCAAGCGTACGGCCTCCGCAACCTGAAAGCGTCATCAAGGAAAGCTTCAGCGGAAAATGGGAGGTGAGTGAGGGGCCCGACCGTCACCGGCGCGGACTTTACACCTTTATCCAGCGCTCCGCGCCCTTCGCGCAGTCTGTCACCTTTGATTTTCCGGACAATACGCGACCCTGTACCCGGCGCATCCACTCGAATACCCCTTTGCAGGCACTCTCCCTGCTCAACGACCCGGTCTTCTTTGAGGCCGCCCAGGCCCTGGCTGCGCGCCTACTGCAAGAGGGCAGCCCGTCCACACATGAACGCCTTTACCGGGCCTTTTTCCTCTGCCTCGCCCGTGCCCCATTGCCATCGGAGACAGCACGGTTGGAAAAATACCTCGCTGCGCAGACCGACATTTTAAGGAATGCCCCCGAGGAGGCGAACGCAATGGCCGGCAAGCCGATCGAGGGTTTACACCCGCCCGTACAGGCTGCGTGGGTGGGTGTCGCCAGCATATTGCTGAACCTCGATGAATTCGTGACCAAACAATGACCATGGACAGGAACACCCTTGGACAAATTCAATCACGACGAAGATTCCTTGAGCAGACCGCCTGTGGCCTGGGCGGCATGGCACTATGGCAACTGATGGCCGATGACACCGGTCTGAAGGCGCATTTTGCGCCGCGGGCAAAGAATGTCATTTTCCTCTTCATGCCCGGCGGGCCCTCGCAGCTCGACCTCCTGGATCCCAAGCCGGCAATGAAAAAACATCATGGCCAACCCGTGCCCAGGCACATGCTGGACAACCTCGATGATGGGCTCATCCGCGGCTCTGCGCGTGTCTTTGCCAGTCCGCGCACATTCAAGCAGCACGGCCAGAGCGGCATGCCATTCTCGGACTACCTGCCACACCTTGGCAGGATTGCCGATGACATCTGCCTCGTTCGCTCGATGCATACCAACGTGCCCAACCACACGCCCGGCCAGCTGCTGATGAACTGCGGCCAGCAGATTTTCGGACACCCCAGCATGGGCTCGTGGGTGACCTACGGACTGGGCAGCGAAAACCGCAACCTGCCGGGCTTTGTGGTGATGACCTCCAACTCGGGCAGCGGTATTGACGCCGGCACCGCCAACTGGTCCAACGGCTTCCTGCCCCCCGAATACCGGGGGATTACCTTTCGCGCCTCGGGCGATCCGGTATTGAACCTGTCCAACCCCAGGGGCATCAGCGCTACCTCGCAACGCGCACGACTCGACGCCATGCACGACCTGAACCGGCAGCAATTGGCAAAAATTGGCGACCCGGAGATCGCCTCACGCATGGCTTCCTATGAGATGGCTTTTCGGATGCAGAGCGCCGCGCCTGAGCTTTTAGATTTTTCCGGCGAGACAAAGGCCACCCGCGAAATGTACGGTCTCGACAACGATATTACGAGGGCCTTTGGCACCAACTGTCTCCTCGCGCGACGGATGATTGAGCGCGGGGTACGCTTTGTGCAGCTATACCACTCGACCTGGGATGACCACTCGAACCTGAACACAAAGCTGAAACAAAACTGCGACATGACCGACCGCGGAACGGCCGCCCTGGTGCTGGACCTGAAACAACGCGGTCTGCTCGACGACACGCTGGTGATCTGGGGTGGTGAATTTGGCCGAACCCCCATGAACGAGGTGCGTCGCGGCAACACGCCCGGCAAGGAGGGCCGCGATCATCATCCGTTTGCGTTTTCCATGTGGCTGGCCGGCGGGGGCGTAAAGGCGGGACACATCATCGGCGCGACAGACGAGCTGGGCTACCACATCACCCGCGACCCCATCCACGTACACGACCTCCAGGCCACCATCCTCCACTGCCTCGGCCTCGACCACCACAAGCTTGTCTACAACAGAAATGGTCTCGACGAACGCCTCACCAGCGTTTTCGAAGCCCGTGTTATCAAAGAAATAATGAAATGACCCTCTTTGAGGATCATTACCCTACAATTTTCATTCACGGTTTTACATCCTTCACGCGCACCACTTCTACGGAAGATAATGCGCGGTTGTACAAGCGCACATCGCGCATTTTTCCGTTGAAATAATCATGCTGGCCAAAGCCGATCTTCAGAGGCTGCTTCGTGCGCAGGTTATATTGGCCCGGCTTGAAGGACGTGCTTTGGGCGACGCGTTTGCCATCAAGATAAATTTGCAGGCGGTCCTTCGTTTTTACTGCCGCAAGATGATGCCAACCGG
>DMYM01000093.1:2692-3250 GCA_003483645.1 Verrucomicrobiales bacterium | reverse complement strand
TTGACCAGTTCGATGTTGGGATCGAGTTCCGGCTCGGGGTGAACCAGTTCGTCCGTTTCCCCGCTCCGGGTGAGTTCGCTTTCCATGGAACGGACCAGCTCGAGGTGGTCCCTGAGGCGCTGTCGGTCTTCCGCGCTGATCCTGGAGGACACCTTGCGGAGGTCTTCCCGGACATCGTCGAGCAGGCCGGCCAGGGTGGCCTGGTCCTTGCGTTGCCCGTAGAGCTTGTTGAGCATCTGGTAGGGATCGTCGATCGGGGCCACGGGTTTGTTGGTGCCGGTGTAAACCATCCGGGTCCAGTTGTCGGCCCGGTCGGGTACCGCCACCCCGAACTCCAGGGACCCGAAACGCGTGCGGGTGGCGGGATTGTCCTGCAGAAAATTCCTGATCTCCTGGTCGATGGAGATGCCATCGGCCCACCCTGCGGGGTTGTGGGAGCCGCCCTGGATGTTCCCAGGAAGGAGTTCAACCCCGGTGAGGAGGCAGCTGATCCCGCGCTGGTGCTGGTCGCCGTCGCCCCGGATCCGGTTGTGCAGCCCCTTCAGCATGAGCATGCGG
>DMYM01000093.1:488-2355 GCA_003483645.1 Verrucomicrobiales bacterium | reverse complement strand
CCTTGAACTCCGCGAGGGGCTCGAGGATGGCCTTGAGGTCGCCCAGGGGCCCGGGTTTGTCCTGCCAGAAGTGCGGCGGGAGGGTCCCGTTGGGAGAGAAAATAATGATGAGACGCTGCCGGCGGGCGACCGTTTCGGCCGCCTGCAGGCTGGGGAGCCCGGCCACGAAGGGCAGGGCGGCAGCGGAGAGGCCGAGGTCGCGGAGAAAGTCGCGGCGGTTTCGCATCATCATTGGTCCTGGTCCGGGTGTTGAAATTCTGGTCATTGGGCGGCAAGGGGCTTGTCTTCAGCCTGATGGCTTGCCGCAAGGGCAGTACACTCTACGAGTAAACTCTGAATATTGTAACCAGATTTTGTGAACTTTGCACGGAGAGATTCGAGGGTCCCGGGACCATAGGCGTTGATGGACTGCTTGGTGAAGTGGTGAAAGAGGTGAGTGATGAAGGCCCGGTGGGCGGCCCTGCTCCCGGCCGCCAGATTGGCGAGGTCGCGGGCGCTTGAGATGCGCACCTTCTCGTCCTTTTCATTGATGTAGTCACTCACGGTGTTGACCGGCTTTTTGTTATCCTGGGAACGGTGGCGGCCGACCGCGTCGAAGTTTTCGAGACTGAACCCGACGGGATTGATCACCCGGTGGCACTCCATGCAGGGGGTTTCCCTGGTCATTTCGGTTACCTTCTCGCGCATGGTGAGGGAGGGATCGAATTCCTCGTTCTTGAAGGCGACAGCCTCAGGGGGGGGATTGAGGAGACGGCCGAGGACGTGGCGGCTCAGGAACACTCCCCGGTGAATGGGGGAGGTGTTGTCATGATAGGAATTGGCGGAGAGCAGGAAAGGGTGGGTGAAGATGCCGGAGCGCTGGTCTGCGGGGAGGGCGACCTTCTGGAATCCACTGCCGGGCGAGGCGTCGGTCCGGTAGTAGTTGGCGAGGCGCTGGTTGAGAAAGAGGTGTTTGTCGAGCAGGAGTTGACGATAGTCGGATGCTTCGCTCCAGACCACGTCGTCGACGAAACGTTCCAGCGAGCGGCGGAGGTCGGTGACGAGGCGATCATCAAAGCCGGGGTAGAGCTTGGGATCCTTGCGGAGGTCCTCGCGTTCGTCCATGGCCAGCCAGTGATGGAAAAAGCCCTGCATTTTCCGCCGAGTCTTGCGGTTGGGGAGCATGCGTCGGATCTGGGCAGAGATTTGTTCCGGGGTATGCAGGTTGCCTTCCCGCGCGGCGTGCAGGAGCTGTTTGTCGGGCAGTCCGTCCCAGAGAGTGAGCGCGAGCCGGGAAGCCACGGTGTAGCTGTCGGGGTTGCCCTTGTTCTCCGATAGCCCGGGGTAGAGAAAGCGGGGGGAGGTCAGGACCAGGAGCATCGAGTGGCGCAGGGCGACGCGGGGATCGGGCTGCTGGTCGAAACGGGAGTCCACAAAGGTCCTTCGCTGTTCCGGGGTCAGGGGACGCCGGAAGGCCCGGGCGGCGAACTCGTGGGCATAGCGGCGCAGGGCGGCAGGATCCTTGCGCTCCTTTTCATTGAGCCCGGAGACAATGTTGAGATAGGTGATGAGATGGTTGACGAGGTCGACAGCGGCGTAGGTGGTGGCCTCCTGCCATTCCTTGGACACGTCCGAGCCGCGTTCATAGCCGAGGCTGCGGTCGTCGGGCGGGAATCGGGCGCCCACTACCGTGACAGTATCAACCACCTCGGGCATCAGGTAGTCATTCGGGATGATTTCCCAGACCCCATGGGGCGGCTTCCACTCCAGGCGCAGGGAGGCGACCTTTTCCTGGTAGGTGAAGTAGCGGAGGTAGAGGGGGTAACCGCGTCCGCCGAGGAGGAACTTCCGGCCCGTCTTCTCGTGCAGTTCATTCCTGCTGTTTACG
>DMYM01000093.1:0-218 GCA_003483645.1 Verrucomicrobiales bacterium | reverse complement strand
CCGCCGAGGAGGAACTTCCGGCCTGTCTTCTCGTGCAATTCATTCCTGCTGTTCACGTAGGCGTCGATGAAGGCGCTCTTGTCGTCATCCCCGCGGAAGGAGTTGAGAAGAAAGAGGGCGCTGTTGTGGGTCCTGACCCGGAACTGGTAGAGCCCGGTGTGAGGGGCGAGAAGGGACCCGGACCAGCGGATGGAGAAACCCTTCTGGTTGATCTTTTC
>DMYM01000232.1 GCA_003483645.1 Verrucomicrobiales bacterium | reverse complement strand
TCCTTCTGCACCCCGGACCCAGTGGGCAACCGGAACGTAGACAAAGGTGAGCCAGAGAGCGGTGAAAAGAAGGACCGCCCTGAAGCGAATGCGCTCCACGCAGGCACCCACCACGAGAACCGGGGCGATGATGGCGAAGGACATCTGGAACATCACAAAGACGGTCTCGGGAAAGTCCCTGCCGTTGAGCCCCGCCACCCCATTGAGGAAGAGGTGCTGCATGTCTCCCAGGAAGGCGTTGCCGTCCGAGAAGGCGAGGGTGTAGAGATAAACCACCCAGAGGATGGAGGCCAGGCAGGCGATCGCGAAACAGTGCATCAGCACGCTGAGCACGTTCTTGGAGCGGACCAGTCCGCCGTAGAACAGGGCCAGTCCCGGCAGGGTCATGAAAAGGACCAGGACCGTGGCCGTGATCATCCAGGCCGTGTTGCCGGAGTCGAGGACGGGCGGAGCTTCTTCCTCCGCTGCCGCGGTGCCAATGAGCGCCAGGAATGCCAGCGCCCCCGGCATGAGCTTTCCAGAGTTTGTTGTCATGTTGCCATGTCCGCCCCTCAGGACACAAGAGTGCGCCTGAAACGCAACGCAATTGGCTCAACCGTTATTAACAAAAACAGCCCCCGACCGCAAAGCGGTCGGGGGCCGACAAAAACCTCCCGGGAAAGCCTAGCGATCCGAGCCGTAGGCTCCCTCGCCGTGATAGGTGAGATCGAGACCGGTGTTCTCCTCGTCCTCGGAGACCCGCCCTCCACCGGTCAGCGCCTTGGCGATCATGAAGGCGATCACGGACACGGCCCCGGACCAGACGACCGTTACGCCGACGGCCTTGATCTGCGACAGCACATTTCCATCGATGCCCTCCCGGACGAAGATACCCGTCAGGATCGCTCCCACGATTCCGCCAATCCCGTGCACGCCGAAGACATCCAGACTGTCGTCGTAACCCAGGGCGCGTTTGATCGAAGTGGCAAAGACGTAACAGATAAGACCGGCAGCGATTCCAATCACGAGGGCTCCGCACACGGTGGTGGTTCCCGAGGCCGGGGTGATCGCCACCAGGCCGGCAACCGCTCCGGTGGCGGCCCCCACTGCAGTTGGCTTCCCGGAGATCGCCCACTCAATTCCCATCCAGGCCAGGACCGCAGCTGCGGTGGCAATCTGGGTCACCAGCATCGCATAACCCGCAACCCCATCAGCAGCCAGCTCGCTGCCCGCATTGAATCCGAACCAGCCCACCCAGAGGAGCGAGGCTCCGATCACGGTGTAGGCCACGTTGTGGGGAGCCATGCTGGAAGTGGGATAGCCCTTGCGTTTGCCCAGCATGATACAGGCCACCAGGGCGGCTACTCCTGCGTTGATGTGGACCACCGTGCCCCCCGCAAAGTCAATCACGTCCCAATCACTAAAGAGGCCGACCCCGCTCCACGCCATGTGCCAGATCGGCAGGTAGGATCCAATGGCCCAGATAGTAGTGAAAATCAGGACCGCACTGAACTTCATGCGCTCCGCAAAGGCTCCCACGATCAGGGCCGGGGTGATGATGATGAAGGTCATCTGGAACACCACGAAGACACTCTCCGGAATGGTTCCACTCAATGTGCTATCTTCCACTCCCTTGAGCATCATTTTATCTGGCCCTCCAATGAGCTTGCCCATAAAGCCTTCCTCTCCCCCGGTTGATGCGAGGCTGTAGCCAAACACCACCCACAGGATCGACATGACCGCCGCAATGACAAAACACTGCATCAGGATGGAGAGGACATTCTTGCTGCGCACCAACCCGCCGTAGAACAGTGCCAGCCCGGGAAGGGTCATGAGGAGAACGAGCACGGCGGCCACAATCATCCAGGCCGTATCGCCAGAACTGCCCCGCACTTCCGGATGAGCCAGGTATCCTTCAAAGTAGCCGTCCGCAGCCGCGATCTGATTTTCGGTCAATCCATCCGAGCCCTTGAACTGCATGTATTGGTATATCTCTTGCCCAATCTTGTTGAGGGTGGCCGAGTCGTAGTCGTCGTGGTCCTCGTCGAGCATCTCTGCAGTGACCGCATATTCCTCGGCGAGAGGGTCATCAATTACCTCGGCGAAGGCTGTCGGGAGGGTGAAGGCAAAAGCCAGCAGCCCCGTCAGGAAGACCCTCCGACACCATGCTCCAAATGTACTTTTCTCTAAGTTTGTTCTCATTTCTCCGTATCCACGAATGGTTGAGCCTCAAATCAAGCAAGGAGCGTGCCAACTTTCCTCTCCCCGCCCGAACTACGAGTAATTCACAGCCTTTTTCGTGTTCGGGAGGACTATCGACTGCTTTGCTTCCGGGAAAGCGATGCGGCTTCTCCTGATCGACAATTCCAATACCCGCACCAAGTTCGCGCTCACCGCTCCCGGGCAGCAGGGCTACGACATTCAACGGGTCGCCACCCGGAAATTGGAGCCCGCTCTCATCGAAAAACTGCAGGCCCTTGAATTCGATGCCTCCGTCATCTCCTCCGTCGTCCCGGAGAAAGCCGCTCTCCTCCTGAAAGGACTTGCCGCGAGACCACTCCACGAGATCTCGCACCAGAGCGCCCTGTCCATCGGCATCGACTATCCCCATCCCGAACAGATCGGAGCCGATCGCCTGGCCAACGCCGTGGCCGTGCACGCCCGGATTGGAGCGCCCGCCATTGTGGTC
>DMYM01000514.1:594-3576 GCA_003483645.1 Verrucomicrobiales bacterium | reverse complement strand
CGGTAGCCCTTCCTGCCGGTGGACACTCTCGTGGAAAACAATTCCTTGTTGTCCTTGTCGTAAACCCAGGCCTTCTGCTCGGAAAGATCCACCTTGAGCCAGCGTTCCTCGTTCCCTGGGTCCACTCCCAGCAGCAGTTGCATCATCTTCACGTCATTACGGCGGGAGGCGAACCCAATCGGGTAGTAGGACTTGCGACTGGTCCAGATAAAGCGCTTGGCCCCATGCTCCATGAGAAGCCTGGCCAGTTCCAGATTGCCGCAGTCCGCGGCCGCCATCAGGGGCGTCACCCGCGAATCGTACTTCAGGTGGGTCTTGAGATACCCCACCGGACGTACCCGCGCGAGGAAGTCGCCGGTTGCCGGGCGGGAGAAGGAGGCATTGGGATCCGCCCCCGCTTCGAGGAGAAGCCTGCACAGATCCAGCCGATTCATGACCACCGCGAGATGCAGCGCGCTCTGTCCCTCCCGTCCGCGCCTGGCCAGCCCTGCCGCCTGCATGGCTCCCGATTGGAGAAGGTGCTCCACGAGTTCGGCCTGCCCCTCACGAACCGCCGCCACGAGGACAGGATCCTTCGATCCGGGCTCGGACCGGACTCCCTGCCCCACAAGAAAGCTGAAGATCTCGCGATCACCTTCCACCACCGCATTGTAGAGCGCCGACCCGGCCTTGCCTCCATGCCGCAGGAGGGCCCCGGTTCGCTCAAAGTCGCGGGCCGCCAGCAGAACCTGAACCGCCGTCCGACCGTCGGGCCCTCTCTGGTTGGGATCGGCACCGCCCTCGACGAGGAGTTCGAGTTCAGCGGGGGATGATTCCAGGGCCAGGGCGAGATCGAGGGACGTCCGTTCGCCCGCCCCCTTCACACGAGGGTCCGCCCCGTGCGCCAACAAGATCTTCATCACCCCCAGGTCACCCCGCTGCAGGGCCAGTTGCAACGGGTTCCAGCCACTGGGATGCTTGTCGGCGGGTGAACCGCCGGCCGCCAGGAGGTGGGACAGGACATCTACCCGGCCCTCCAGAACGGCCACATGCACGGCCGACTCTTCCCGTTTCTCGCGGGCAGGCAGGTGCCGCAACCCGCCGTGCAGGGACAACATCAAGGAGCCGGGCCCACCTTTCTCCCCGGCATCGGAATCCACTCCCGCCTGCAGAAGCAGAGAGAGAATCCCGCTCCGTCCGTGCCCCAGCGCCTCGGGGAGGGAGGGAGGCCGGACCGGAATGGCCTTTCGTGAAGGAGTGGCCCGCATGGAGATCCCGTCATCGCGCTCAATCCCGGGCAGGAACCCCGTCGTCGAGACGAGCAAGGCACAAAACACCGGGATGAGGGCAACTTGGCGCATTTGGGACTACCCCGACAGGGGGAAGGGAGCAGCGAGCCTAACGTCTTGTTCCACTCGCTCGCAACATCCCGCCTTCTCGTTAAGTTATCCTGGAAGACCGGACAGGTTTCATAAATCCGGGGAGCCATTCCCCGGCCAGACTCCTGCAACCGCCGAAACGCAAACGCTATCCAAGCACCTTCGCGATACGGGCGCAGACTTCCTTCACGTTCTCCCGCGAGTTAAAGGCGGAAATCCGGAAGAAGCCCTCGCCCGCGGCACCGAAACCAGCCCCCGGAGTCACCACCACCTGGGCTTCCTGCAGCATCCTGTCAAACATCCCCCAGCTGTCCATGCCCTCCGGACACCGCACCCAGACGTAGGGCGAGTGCTCGCCTCCGTAAACTGCCAGGCCGCACTTTTCGCAGGCCTCCTTTAATAGCGCGGCGTTCCCCATGTAGTGCTCCACCAGTTTCCTGATCTGGTTCTTGCCCTCCACTGAGAAAAGAGCCTCCGCTGCCCGCTGGACCGGGTAGCTCACCCCGTTGAACTTGGTCGAGTGCCGGCGTGCCCACAATCCGTGCAATGTCACCCGCTCACCATCTGCAGTCGAACCGGTGAGCTCCTTCGGGATCACGATGAAGGCGCAACGGATCCCGGTAAAACCACCATTCTTGGAGAAGGAACGGAATTCGATCGCACACTCGCGCGCTCCCTCGATCTCGTAAATCGAGCGCGGTAACTCGGCGTCCTGGACGTAGGCCTCGTAAGCCGCGTCATAGAGAATTACGGCATCGTTCGCGCGCGCATAGTCGACCCACTTCTGCAGCTGCTCCCCGGTCGCCACCGTCCCGGTCGGGTTATTCGGATAGCACAGGTAGATGAGATCCACCTTTTCCTCCGGAAGCGCGGGGGTGAAATCATTCTCAGCCGTGCAGGGCAGGTAGATCAGGCCCGCAAACTGTCCGCTTTCGTCGCTCTCTCCGGTGTTGCCTGCCATCACATTGGTATCCACGTAGACCGGGTAGACCGGATCGGTAATCGCAATCTTCTGCCCACCTCCGAAGATATCGAGGATGTTGCCCGTGTCACATTTCGAACCGTCCGAGACGAAGATCTCATCCGCATCAACTCCCAATCCTGGGTAGGCATTCTCTGCCACGGCCTTCCGCAGGAACTCGTAGCCCTGCTCCGGCCCATATCCACGAAAGCTCTCCCGTTCACCCAGCTCATCCACCGCCTCCTTCATGGCGGTGCGCGCCGCCAGGGGCAGCGGTTCGGTCACATCCCCGATTCCACAACGAATCACCCGCGTAGCCTTCTCCGGCTCCGCGTCCGAAAAGGCGTTCACCCGCCGGGCGATCTCCGGGAAGAGATAGCCCGCCTTAAGTTTCAGGAAGTTCTCGTTGATTCGAGCCATGGCGGGCACCCTGTAGCGGGCTTCCCGCCAACTCGCAAGCGTTGGAGTTCCATCTCCACATTTCGCAGGGGAACGCAATCCGTCGTAGCCGCAGGTCCGGCTGAGTCAAAACGGCTACCCCCCGGGAGCGGCGGCTATTCCGCAACCTTCTGCAGGCCGGCCGCCACCGTGTCCCAGTTGATGATGTTGAAGAAGGCTCCCACGTAGTCGGGCCTGCGATTCTGGTAGTTCAGGTAGTAGGCG
>DMYM01000514.1:0-262 GCA_003483645.1 Verrucomicrobiales bacterium | reverse complement strand
CTCCCAGACATCGAGCCCCAGGATGGGCACACAGCCGGAGCAGCCGGATATCCCGCCCATTAACGGGTTGTCCTGGTTGGCGGTCGAACACACGCTGAGCTTCCCGCCCTTATCCGCGCAGAGCCAGGCCCATCCCGATCCGAACCGGGTCATGGCCGCCTTGGTAAAGGCCTCCTTGAAACCGTCCAGGGATCCGAAGGCGGCGTTGATCCCGGCCGCCACTTCACTACCCGGCTCGCTGGCGCCACCCGGCTTGATGCAG
>DMYM01000023.1 GCA_003483645.1 Verrucomicrobiales bacterium | reverse complement strand
AGAGGGAGGGAAGGCCGAAGGGGAGGAATTGCGGGAGAGGGTGGAGAAGGAGCGAGATCGGGAAGAAGATGCGGCATTGGACCCCCGGTTGGAGTTGCAGGGAGATGATCCCGGACCGCAAGAGCTGAATCCGGAGGGCCCGTTCTCCGGCCTGTCCCCGGAACTCGAACCCGATCTCCTGAGGGGGTGGATCGATAAGCTGCGTATTTTACGGGGAATCCGGTTTCACCGCCGGCTGGAGGACGGCGTCCCGCGCATGACTCTACGGATTCGAGTCGAGAGATAGGGGATGGAATCGACTGGATCACCAGGCAGGTAATCCGTTTGCCGGAAGGCCCGGGATCGCGGATTTCCGGTCCCCGGTGCGGCTCCTTCATAAAGCCCTACTTTTGCTTGCGATCCTGCGGGTGATGTAGACAATCCGCGCCCTTCCCGCTGAACGTTCCAACCGTCCATGGGTCAACCGATCACAGCAACCGGTCTTTCCGAGATTGTCTCCGCACACGAGCACTTTGTGCTCCTGAGTCATGCCCGTCCCGATGGTGATGCGATCGGGTCGGAGGTGGCGCTCAAGGCTGTATTGGAAGCGTTGGGCAAATCGGTCCGTGCGCTCAACGAGGATGGTGTGCCGGATAACCTGCTTTTCCTGAACGGCGTGGAGGGTATCGAGCGTCCGTCCGAACCCGTAGAGACCGAGATGGTCATCGCACTCGACACGGCAAACCGGGAGCGCCTTGGCGCGGGGTGCCTTGAGGTGCTGGGAGAGGGGAAGATCTGGGTTAACATCGACCACCACATCTCGAATGAAGAATATGGCGACCACCTGCTCATTGATTCCAGGGCAGCTGCCACGGGGGAGATTCTCTACGGCCTTATCCAGGAGCTCGAGTGGCCCCTGCCCGATGTGGCGCGTGATGCGCTCTATGTTGCTCTCTCGACTGACACGGGATCATTCCAGTATTCCAACACGACGGTGCGCACGCACCGGATGGCGGCTGACCTGGTGGGTCGGGGCCTTGATGTCGCGTCCCTGACTGCACGCCTTTACCACGATTATCCATATCGGAGAGTGGAACTGCTGCGGGCGCTCCTTGAGACCATGCAGTTAACCGACGATGGCAGGATTGCGTGGTGGACACTGTCCCACGAAACAAAGGAACGGGTGGGAATGCAGGCAGGAGACAGTGAAGGGCTGATCGACGTCCTGCGGGCGATCCGAGGGGTTCTCGTCTGCGCCTTTGTGGAGGAGATGGCGGATGGGAAAGTACGGCTCTCGCTGCGTTCCAAGGATTCCTCCGTCAACGTGTGTGACATTTGTGCGCAGTTTGGCGGCGGGGGTCATGCCCTGGCGGCCGGGGCGCGGACGCGGGGGCCACTGGAAGATGCGGTCGCACGGTTCCTGCGGATGGTGCAGGCAACTCTCCCTCCTCTGAGCGAATGAACGAACCGAATATTGTACCAAGTGGAGTGCTCCTGGTGGATAAGGATCCCGGGATGACCTCCCACGACGTGGTTGCCATTGCGCGACGATCCATGGGCATCAAGAAAATTGGCCACTGCGGGACCCTGGATCCGATGGCGACAGGGCTCCTGATGCTGGTGGTGGGTCGTGCGACCAAGATCCAGGATCTTCTCATGAGCGAGGACAAGGAGTATGTGGGCACCATCACGTTGGGGTCGACCACCAGCACACAGGATGCGGAAGGAGAAGTAATCGAGGAGCGGGAGGTGACGGGGGTGAGCGAGAACGAGGTTCGGTCCGCATTCGAGCAATACTCGGGCGAATTCGAACAGATCCCGCCCATGGTCTCCGCGATCAAGAAGGATGGCGTGCCTCTCTACAAGCTCGCCCGCAAGGGGAAGGAAGTGAAGCGGGATCCGCGGCCCGTCTACGTGACCGCCTATGAACTTACCCGGGTTGCACTTCCCGAGATCGACTTCACGGTGAACTGTTCAAAGGGGTTCTATGTCCGGAGCTATGCGCACGATATTGGATCCACGCTGGGGTGTGGCGGTCATCTCTCTTCGCTGCGGCGCACACGGTCGGGGGAGTTTACGCTCGATCGGGCGGTGAAGTTGGAGACCCTGAAGAACACGGAGGCACAGGAGTTGATCGACTCGATGGTGAGTCTGGCAGAGATTTCGTTGATGCGGGGAGCTTGAAAGAGTTTCTAGGTGGGGCGTGAAACGGTTGTCGACCATTGCTGAGTTGGAGGAGGTCCAGGGACCTCTGCACCTCGCCATGGGAGTGTTTGACGGCGTACATCTGGGGCACCAGGCGGTGATCGGAACGGCAGTAGAAGGGGCACGCGGGAGCGGGGGCGTGGCAGGAGTGCTGACCCTGGAACCGCATCCCATCCAGATATTGGCCCCCGGGCAGGCTCCCCGGCGGATTCTGGTGTCGCTGGAACACAAGGAGCGTCTCCTGGCATCCCTCGGGGTGACTGTGCTGCTGGTGTTGCGCTTTGACGAGACAATGGCGCGCCAGTCGGCGGAGGAATTTGGGGAGCACCTTTTTTCGGTGGCGGCCCTGCGGCAGATGGTGGCGGGCGAGGACTGGAAATTCGGACGGGAGCGGCGGGGAACGATAGACCTCCTGCGGAGACTGGGCGAACCCCACGGGGTAGAGGTGACTGCCGTGCCGGCGG
>DMYM01000416.1 GCA_003483645.1 Verrucomicrobiales bacterium | reverse complement strand
GTGCCCTATAACACAACCATCTACAAGCGCATGCAGGAGGAGGGTAAACTCGCTGCGCCGGTTGCTGACTGGGAGACCAAGCGGCGCTGGGTGAAGGAGGCCTTCGCGGAACTGGAAGCCAACGGTTATACCATCAGCTCGGGCTACACCGCGGTGAAGAACCCGGACAAGACGAAGTTTATCTACCGCGATGCTCTCTGGGGCGGAGCCGACCTGGTTGGCCTGGGGGTGGCTTCCTTCTCCCACGTGCAGGGGGTGCACTACCAGAACCTGACCGAGATCGACGATTATACCAGGGCCGTTGAGGCAGGGGAGATGCCCGTCAAGCGGGCCTTCCGGACCAGCGAGGAAGAGCGCATGATCCGCGAGTTCATTCTGCAGATGAAGCTCGGTCACGTGGATTCGGCCTACTTCCGGGAAAAGTTTGGCGTAAACATTCTGGAACGTTTCGTTGACCAGCTGGAAGAACTGACGGAGGAAGGGCTCCTGGAGGTGGCGGGGGGCTCCATTGTCCTTAACCGTGACGGGCTTCTCTGCGTGGACAACCTCCTCCACGACTTCTTTCTCGAACACCATAAGACGGATCGGATCGTGTAGGTTCCGGAATTCAGGCGGTCATCGGTATTCCCCCCCGGGGAGCGGCGATCTCGTCCGACAGCATTCCCCGATCACAATGTAAGTAATTCTCCGTGGATCAACTCCAGCAGCCAGCCTTCCCCGACTTCCTGTGCGAATCGCTCTCGCGGGCGGGGCTGCGGGGAGATTGGTTCTCATGGTATAAGCCTGATGAGATGCCGGAACCGTTCCGCGGGCTCCTCGTTCATGAGGTGGATATGACCTCTACCCTTGAACGGCATCACGGGGAGCACATGATCCTGGAGGTTTTGGCAGACGGGCGGGCCGCCGGCTACTACTTCCGCGAAGTGATCCTGCGGGGAGCAGAAACGGGTAGGGCTGCCGAATTCGGGCTGATCGAAATCGAGGTTGGCCAGTTCCCCGAGGACCTGCAGGAGGCCATTCTCTCGGGGGGAATACCGCTGGGCGGAATCATGAACGAGAGCGGGATGGCCTATGAAAGCCGACCGCTGGGCTACTTTTCGGTTGCGCGCGAGAAGCTTCCAACAAAATTGTCTGCCCTCGGAAATGGCGATACGTTCTACGGCCGCTATAACCAGCTTATGAGGCCGGACGGCAGCTGCCTGGCCCGCATCCTCGAAATCATTCCCCGTTCCTCCGATTCGTGAAGATGCAAAGTGAGCCCCAGTCCTGCGACGTCATCGTGGTCGGTGGCGGGCCCTCCGGTTCTACCGCGGCGGCGCTTCTGGCGGAAAAGGGGCACAAGGTCATTCTCCTCGAGAAGGAAAGGTTTCCCCGCTACCACGTGGGCGAGTCGCTCATGCCCTTCTGCTACTTCACCTTGGAGCGCCTCGGGGTCCTGGAGCGGATGGAAGAGCACGCCTTTGTGAAGAAGCACAGCGTGCAGTTCATCACCAAGGATGGACGTATCTCGGCCCCCTTCTATTTCTTCCAGCATCTTGATCATCCGGCAGCCACCACCTGGCAGGTGGAGCGGTCTGTCTTTGATGAAATGCTCCTGCGCAATGCGGAGGAGAGGGGAGCAGAAGTCCGTGAAGAGACGCAGGTCCGGAACTTCACCTTCGATGGCGATTGTGTCACCGGGGTGGTCGCGAGGGGGCAGGACGGAGGGGACTATAGCCTCCAAGCTCCCGTGACCCTCGACTGCACCGGGCGGGAGGCGCTTTTTCTGCGCAAGAAGAAGTGGCGCCGCCGCGATCCGCAGCTCAACAAGATTTCGATCTGGACCCTCTTCAAGGGCGCCAAGCGGGACGAAGGACTGGATGAAGGAGCAACTACCGTAGCCTATTTGGACGGGCGGGGGTGGTTCTGGAACATTCCCCTGCGCGATGACATCGTGAGTTCAGGGATCGTCGCGGAACGCGACTATCTCTACCGTGACACCCGTGACCTGCAGGAGATTTATGAACGGGAAATCGAGGAGAACAGCTGGATCAAGGAGCATCTTGCCGCAGGTGAGCAGTTTGGCGAATACTGGGTGACCGGCGAGTACTCCTACCGTGGCGAGCACTGCGCGTCCGATGGCCTGCTTATGGCCGGCGATGCCTTCGCGTTTCTCGATCCGGTCTTTTCTTCCGGGGTTTTTCTCGCGCTCAAGAGCGGGGAGATGGCGGCCGATGCAATCAGCGGGGCCCTGGAGGCGGGGGACGTGTCGGCAGGGCAGTTCTTGGCGTATGGAGAGAAGCTCTGCCAAATGATCGAAGTCATGCGCAAATTGGTCTACGCGTTTTACGACAAGGACTTCAGCTTTGCGAAACTGATCAAGAAGCACGAAGAAATCCGCCCCATGCTCACGGACTGTCTTATCGGCGATCTTGACGGCAAGGATTACAAGCCCCTCGCCGAAGCGATGAGCGGTCTTGTCTCCCTTCCCGAACCACTCGGACACGGACGGGTTCCACAATCCGTTAAATAACACCCCTTTCCCGCTCTGCATGAAAGTCACCTTCCTGACCGCGGGCACGGGCAGCTATTACTGTGGGGCGTGCATGCGGGACAACACCCTGGTCACGGCCCTCCATCGGGACGGGCACCAGCTGGCGTTGCTGCCGATGTACCTTCCCATGCAGTTGGACGAAGAGGTCCTCCCGCAGGTACAGGAAGCGCCAATATTCTTTGGTGGGATTAATGTCTACCTGCAGCAGAAGTTCTCTTTTTTCCGTCACACTCCCCGTTGGCTGGACAGTCTCCTCAATGGGGCGGGACTTCTGCGGGCCGCGGCCAGACGCAGCCACATGACCAGTCCACACGAGCAGGCTGAGATGTGCCTGGCCATGCTGCAGGTGGAC
>DMYM01000085.1:3132-3571 GCA_003483645.1 Verrucomicrobiales bacterium | reverse complement strand
AGGGAGCTTCCTCCCGGTTGGCCAGCGTATCACAGGTCATCCCCAGGGAACTCTGCAGGGCCATGGACGCGGCCCCCAGCTGTTGTTTGAAGCTCCCTCCCATCAAGAGAACGATTGCTGCCGCCCCCATGGCCGCGCCCGATCCGCACTCTGCCATGCAACCCCCCTCTTCCGCCGCGAAAGTCGAGTGGGCTGCAATGAACACCCCGATCATGCCCGCCGCCAACATCGCCTCGATCCGCTCCTCACGGCTCTTGCCCAGGACATCGGCCACCCCGAAGACGGCCCCCGGAAGTGCACCGCAACTTCCCGCCGTCGGCGCTGCCACGATGACCCCCATGGAACTCTTCATTTCCATCATGGAAGAGACATACATGATGATCCGGTTAAGCACGTCGCCCGGCACCAGTTCACTCGCCTTCATCCTTTCGGCAAAACG
>DMYM01000085.1:0-2744 GCA_003483645.1 Verrucomicrobiales bacterium | reverse complement strand
ATCGAACACTCCATCGTCTCAACCAACCTGCCCATGCGCTCCCTCACCTCCTCTACCGGAATACCACCACGCTCACCTTCGTAGATCGCCCCCAGGTCTCCCAGCCCAAGTTCACCGCCCCTGCATTCCCGGTAAGATTCCATCTCCGCGCAACGCAACCAGGGAACGGAGAGATCCCGGCGGGACAGCACCGGGAGGACCGGATGGAGCACGCGCACCACCGAGACCGCCGGATTGCCCCTGAGTTCTGCCAGCAGTTCCTCGTCGAGCGCGCTCCGGCTCCTGATCTCAATCAACATCTCCTTGCCCTCCGGTCGGGTCTGAACCTCTTCGAAGGAAAAGCTGCTCGAGAGCCAACCAACCAGTCCATCAGCCGCTCCGTCATCGGAGAGAAAAACGAGCGTCTCGTAGTAATCGCCCTCTATTCCAACCCCGGCACCCTCGATTTCCTGCACGACGATCATGCCACCCCCGGTCGAGATCGCCTGCATGGTCCGCTCCTCATCCCGGTTACGCAGGGTGAGCTTGTAGGTGTTGGGGTGCTCTGCCCCGTAACTCACATAGCGGATCTCCACCTTGATCCCCGCCTTCTCGATCTCCTCGCGGAAGCCCGGGAGACGCTCGTCATCCGTTTCCCAGCCCATCAGGCCGCCAAAGAGTCCCAGGTCGGATCCCTGCGGCTCATGGGTGGTGACCAGCGAGCCGTCGGGATCATACTCCACCACCACCTCTCTGAGATCGCCTCCCATCAGGTCACGGGCCAGCCGCCCAATCCGCAACGCAGCCGCGCTGTGCGAACTGGAAGGGCCCCGCATCACGGGTCCAAGCACGTCGTTGAAGATACTGGGAGGCGTCACCGGTCCACTCTATTGCAGAAGAGGGTCAAGATCAAGGCATCCGTAGACTGAACCAAGTATTCAGTGGACAGTAGAGATGCGTCGCGCAATCTGAACTGCTCCTCCACGATCCACCCTTCCAAGCCGGAATAAAGCCCTCCCCCGCCCTCCCCATAAAGCCGTTACTCCAATATCATTTCCTCGTTTTCATTCTCGCCCTCACCGCGGTGCTGGGACGCATCATCTCGATCGAAGCTCCCTCACTCGTTTTCTGGCGCGTCTCCATTGCAGGCCTTGCCATGGCTCTCTGGCTGACGACTACCAACCGCGCTCTCCTTTGTCTCCCCCGCCGCCGGTTGCTGACCGTCCTCGGTCTGGGATTGCTCCAGGGAGCACACTGGGTCTGCTTTTTCTGGTCAGTTTCCCTCTCCAACGTGTCCGTGGCCCTCGCGGCCTTTGCGACCATCTCCCTCTTCACCGTCATCACCGAACCCCTCATCGAACGAAGGCCCATCCGACCGGGCGAGTTGCTCTGCGGGGGAATCGTCATCGCGGGAATCCTCCTCATCGCTGGAAACCTTGGCGACGACCACCGCCTCGGCCTCGCCGTGGGCCTGGTGGGAGCCCTGCTTCATTCCATCTTCCCCGTCCTCAACCGGCGGCTGGTGGCCCGGGGAACCCCGTCCCGCAGCATGCTCCTCTACGAGATGGCCGGAGCCTGCCTCATGGCTGCCCTGGCGCTCCCCTTCATCACCCCTTATCACTTCCAGTTCCCCACAGGACGCGACTGGCTTCCCCTCCTCACCCTCGCCCTCCTCTGTACCACCGTGGCCCACACCTGGAACATCCACCTCCTCGGCCGATTAACTGCCTACACCGCTAATCTCACCATGAACTTCGAGCCCGTCTGGGGCATTCTCCTCGGAGTCATGCTCTTCCAAGAGCACGAGCAACTGCATTTCGCCTTCTACCTCGGCACCGCACTCATCATCGTCGCCAACTTCCTCGATCCCTGGCTCAAGAAACGGCGCAAATCTCCCCTGGCAGCGAGTGGCCTCGGCCAGAACCGAAACTGACCCCCCGCTACATGCGGAAGAGACCGCCGCGTTTCCCAGCCAGCGAAACCGCCCCCACGATCGAGATCCCCAGAAACACCATGGCCCAGACGCCGAGGGCGGAGGCCAGTTCATATCCGTTCCCCAGCGTGTTGAGCAGGGCATAAATGGCCTTCGTAATCGGAAAGTGCTCGGCCTGCTGGGCCAGGATCAGGCTGTCACTCACCTCCAGCATGGCAAAGGCGAAGGCCAGGATACCCCCAGCCAGTAGATTGGCGGAGAGGAGAGGCAGCGCAATCCGCCGCATCATGCGCAGTGGAGTTGCTCCCAGACTGAGCGCGGCCTCCTCCAGGGTGACATTACTCTGCTGCAATCCTGCCACCGCCGCTCGCACAACATAGGGGAGACGCCGCACCGCGTAGGCGAACACAAGCAGGATGACGGGATTCCCCTTGGCTCCAACCAGAAAGGAGAAAGCCCGGCCTTCCTGCGCCAGGGCGAGATAACCGAAGGCCAGGACCAGTCCAGGTACTGCCAGGGGCAGCATCACGAGGGCATCGAGGAGAGCACGCCCACGGATTGTGCTTCGCACGATCACCCAGGCAATGGCAAGCCCCAGCAGGAGGTCCACCAGCATCGCCCCCGAGGCATAGAGGAGGCTGTTCTGGATGGAGGGCACCACCAGGGGATGACCAAGTGCCTCGTCATAGTGCGCCCCGGTGAGTTGCTCCGGCAGAACGGTGCCATACCAGTCGGTGGCCACCGAGAGCATGATCACGCCCAGGTGCGGCAGGGAGGCGAGCAGAAAGACTCCCAGAAAGAGAGCGGTGAGCAACCAGCCTTTCCCGCCCCG
>DMYM01000216.1 GCA_003483645.1 Verrucomicrobiales bacterium | reverse complement strand
GAGTCCGGCGATGCCCGCGTAGATTCCCTGGCTGACCGTGGCAGCACCGAGGCGTGCGGTGACCGTTGATTCCTTCAGGATCTTGAGGGGGTTTTCCAGGGGGTTCATGAGGGTGGCGGAGAGATTGCGGCACTCCTCCGCATCGCCTATTCCCTCTATGACGAAGTTCGAGGAGAGGGTGGCCTGAACCACGGGTGCGCTATTGACCTCGCCGTCGAGGACGATGGCGAGCCGGTCGCTCCCCTTGCGCATGGGAGCAGTCAGGTTCCGCATCAGTTTGCCCCCGCTCTTGCTCAGTGCCACCCGGACCACACCCGTCGACCCCTGGTCGGGATGGGCATTCTTGACGTGCTTGCCCTCGATCTTGTTGCGCTTCTCGAGGAGAAGTTGCTCGGTGACCGGTTCCCCGGTGCGATCGTTGGTGTAGGTATGGGGATAGAGCTTGTATCCGGGCACTGCCGTCTCCTTGGCGGCCACCTGGGGGGCCAGGCTGTCATTGTTGGGATGGACCGCACGCAGTTCGAGGACGGACTGCTTTTGGATGATTTCCCTGACCCAGGCGGCTTCTTCCTCGGAGACACCGGGCATCTCGATGATAATCATGTCCTCGCCCTGGGGCTGGATCAGCATGTCCTTGGTGCCGTCGGGATTGAGGCGTCCCTGGAGGGTCTTGACGGCCTGCTGGATGGCGTCGGAGGTCACTTCGATTGTTTCTCCACCTTCTTCATCGACCTTGGGCTGGACCTGGAGGGTGAAGGAAGCTCCTCCGGCCAGGTCGATTCCGGGTTTGAGTGAGCCGACCGATTGTTCGGCGATGACCTTGGCCTTCACCTCTTCCGCGTCCGCCTTGGAGAATCCAGGCATGCGAATGGTAATGGTCCTGGGGAGGCTGGAGGAGTAGGCCGCGCCCCTCCCGTCGATCTGCAGGCGCTCCTGCAGGGTGCGCAACCTGGCATCGAGAGTCTCCTGCTTCATCTCGATCTCCTCCCCCTTTTTGTCGGTGGCAGCAATGGCCTCGACAGTGAGTTCGTAGCCGTCGCCGAGTGCGGTCAGATCGCCAGCGAGGAACTTGGAGTCCTCGGTGCGAGGGGCGAGGGACCAGATACAGAGCAGGACGATGCCTGCAATGAGGATGGTGCCCACCTTGCGCTTGCGGCTGATATCGTCACTGGCAAGATACCAGAAGAGGAGAGCGAGGATGACCAGGCCGGAGAGGAAAACGATCGTGGGTTGCATTTTGTGGAAGATGCTTGGGAGGTGGAGATCACTGAGGCTTCTTGGCCTATCGCGCAAGCGGCATCAGTGATTCGATCAGGAGTTTAGCGGAAAGGGGCTTGTTGAGCGAGGCGGCGAGGGCTTGGGCTTCCTCGAAGGAGTTGAATCCCTCAAGGGTTACCCGGGCCCACAATTCCTGGGCCACAACCGGGGCGCTGATAATCCGTTCATCGTAGATGATGGCAAGTCGCGAGCGGCCTTTTCGCATTTTTTCGGTAGCGGCCCGAATTAGCTCTCCGCCCTTGGTAGTCAAGGAGATATGAACCATGTGCTTCTTCCCGTGGGCCGCATGGGCACTTTTGACATGGCTGTTGTTGAGGATCTCAGCGCGGGCTACGGCCAGTTTTTCACTTTTTCGGAAGTCGCCCGCCTCGATTCGATAGGTGCGGATTTCGTGGTCGGGGGGGAACTGGGAGGGGTCCTTGCGAATAATGTCGGTGAGGTAGGCGCTGCGGTCGTGCACCGCACGGATGCTGACCCTGCCGCTCTCGCAGAGGGCATCAAGCCCGCTCAGGGCTTCCTCCTTGTTTTCGGCGCGGAACCGCACCGTGAGGCGCCGATCGAGATCTTCACCGGATTCGACCGCGGGCAGGACTTCAAGCACCATCTCAAGTGCCTCAGCACGTGCCTTCAACTCAGTCGCCAGAGTGGTCTCGGACAGGCCGGGGTTGTCCGGAGGAAGGGAGAGGATGGCCTCGAAGTTGGGTCTGCTCTTTGATTTGCATCCTGTGAGGGACAGGCAGACACAGGTGAGGAGGACACCGGCAAGTGGGACGGGAATGCGCATCGATCAGGGAACGAGCGAACACGACTACTCCTTGTCGTCAGCGCTCTCTTCTTCCTCGGTCTCTTCCTTCTGATCCTTCTTTTCGCCCTTGCCAACCTTGGTGACAGAGCGGATGGCATCCTTCTCTAAAGGGACGAAGACACCCTCGGAGAGTTTCACCGTTACGGTGGTCTTGGAGATGTGATGGACGGCGCCATGCAGACCGCCGATGGTGATGATCTTGTCGCCCTTCTCGAGAGAGGCCACCCGCTGGGCCTGTTCCCGCTTTTGCTTGGACTGGGGGCGGATGATGAGGAAGTACATGATCACGAACATCAGGATGAGCATGACCCACATGCTTCCCATGGGATTCTCCCTTTTCTCACCTGTTGGTGGAGCGGCGGCGATGATGGAATAATGCTTCATTCGATCTGGTGGTTGTAGCGCTCGCAGAAGGAGGATTGGAATTCCCGGAAGGCACCGGCATTGATGGCCTCCCTTGCGCTGCGCATCAGGGAAACGTAAAAATCAAGATTATGAAAAGAAAGCAATCGCAAAGCCAGCATTTCTCCCGCCTTGAAGAGATGGCGGAGGTAGGCACGGGAGAAGTCGGCCAGATGGGGGTGGCAATCCCCGGTCAGGGGAGCCTGATCACGTTCGAAGCAGGCATTCTTTATGTGAATCGGACCATCGGGAGTGAAGGCCAGGCCGTGACGGGCGGAGCGGGTGGGGTGCACGCAATCGAACATGTCCACCCCCCGCGCAATCATTTCCAGCATCTGGGGAGGAGTGCCCAGGCCCATCGCGTAGCGAGGTTTGTGGGACGGAAGGAAGGGTTCGCTGTGATCGACTGCACGAAACATCTCCTCTTCCGGTTCCCCCACGGAGACGCCGCCGATGGCATAGCCGTCAAAGTCGAGGGCACGGAGGTCGCGGGCCGATGACTCCCGCAGATCGGGGTAGGCGGAGCCCTGGACGATTCCAAAGCAAAGCTGGCGTTTGGGCGCAACTTTTGAGTCCAGGGGTTGAGGTGTCATACCTCCCTGAGCCGTCGGGGGGGGGACGGGAAAGTGATGGGGGGCATTCTCCTCGTGCCACTTCATGCAACGTTCAGCCCAGCGGGTGGTCAGGGAGGTGGATTTTTCGGCATAGTTCCGTTCGCAGGGGAAGGGGGGGCACTCATCGAAGACCATGGCAATGTCGGAACCAAGGGAGGCCTGGATCTCCATGCTCTTTTCAGGGGTGAGGAGAGCCGGAGAGCCATCGAGGTGGTTCTGGAAGTGGACCCCCTCTTCGGAGATCCTGCGGGTTTTGGCGAGGGACCAGACCTGGAATCCTCCCGAGTCGGTAAGGATGGGACGATCCCAGGCGCTGAAGCGGTGAAGTCCACCTAGTTCACGGATGGTTTCCTCCCCGGGACGGAGCCAGAGGTGGTAGGTGTTGCCCAGAATGATTTCGGCATCGAGAAGGCGCAGTTCATCGGGATGCAGGGTCTTGACCGAACCCTGAGTACCCACCGGCATGAAGACCGGGGTTTGGACCGTGCCATGCGCGGTGGTGAGTCGGCCGCGGCGGGCCCTGGTGGTGGCATCGGTGGCGAGAAGCTCGAACACTGGTCAGGAGAGAAGTGTCTCCAGTTATCACGTTCCCGGCGAGAGACCACGCACGAAAAACCGTTTGTCTGATGATATGTTGTCTCCAAGGGGCAGTTCTTGGTCGTCTCGTCGGGGCTTTTGCACTTTGATGTGGTGTGGATCGCAACTATTGGGACTCGCTGGGGGATTGCTATGAGGAGAATCTGTTAGAAATAGCGAGGGAAGACCGGGCCGGGGCTCTGAGTGAGGAATTGTCGGCCCTGGGAGGCCCGGGTATCCGGGTCGCGGATCTGGGGTGTGGACCGGGCAGCCTGCTCTCCCTGCTTGCACGTCACTTCGAGGAAGTGATCGCGGTCGACTATGCCAAGCAGTTGCTCGATCGCGCCCGGCAGCGTTGTCGGAGCAGAAAGATCAGCTATGCCTGCCACGATCTGAGCCGGGGCACGAAGTTGCCCTTCCAGGTCGAGGTGATCTGCTGCATCAATGCCCTGATCGACCCGGACCGGAGCAAGCGGCGGGGCATGCTGCGCTCGTTGCGATCGGCGCTGCGGGAACAGGGGGTGGCGATCATCGTGGTGCCGGCTTTTGAGTCCGTATTTCACGTCTACCATACGCTCCGGAGCATCCGGGAGCGCTCGAGGGCGCCGGAAGGTCTGAGTGCGGAAGAGGCCGAACGGTTGCTGAGGGGGGAGGTTCACTCGTTCTCGGACGGGATCGTGCGAGTGGGTGGAGTGCCTACCAAATACTGGCTGCGCGAAGAATTGATGGCGGCCCTGGCGGAGCAGGATCTGCGCCTTCGCAGGATCCGGAGAGTGGAGTATCCGTGGTCGGAAGAGATTGAGAATCCACCCCGTTGGCTGGAAGGCGCGAGGCCATGGGATTGGCTGGTGGTGTGTGAGGGGTGAGG
>DMYM01000308.1 GCA_003483645.1 Verrucomicrobiales bacterium | reverse complement strand
GTTCGGCTGCTACCCGAAGGTCCGGATTGTTCTTCATTGATTCGTCAACCAGGGCGACCAGCTGAGAGTCCCCAAAGCGCTTGATCCAGTCCTGATCGATCCCCGCCCTCGCAGCCTTGCTCGCTATCCAGCGCTCTGGAACTCCGGCGGACACCTTGCTGATACGACTTTCGGGTGGACGGACCGCACAACCTGCCGCAAGGACCGCCAATCCAAACACTGCCACCATGGATCTCCTCTCACTCATGACTCTTTTTTCGCTGCCTCGATTCCTGCCGTGCAGAACTCGATAATCTCCTCGAAGATCCTCTCAACAGAAGGATTTCCCGCTCTTCCACCTGAGATCTCGCGCAAAGTGTCACCGTGCGTCAGTGTGTTTGACATCACTCCAAAGGAGAAATGCATTCGCCAGAGGGCCCGTTCCTCGCTGAGTTGCGGCACCGCTCTGCGCAGAGCGGAAGTGAAGCGGCCAGCCATCATCCTGAACAGGGGACGGACGGATTCCGGGAGTCGGTAACCACGCTCCCCAATGAGACGACCCATGAATTTTCCAAAGAGATCTTCCGACATTTCCCCACTTGTGATGTGTCGCAACACCGGCGAAAGGAAGGCCTTTAGAATTTTCTCGACCGGCAGGGATTCTTCCGAGCACTTGGCTTCAAAACGATCAAGTAGTTCCAGACGTTCCTCGTTGATCGGAACCACGTGGCGCTCGATGACGGCATCGATCAACCTTTCTTTGGAGCCAAAATGATAATTCACCGCAGCAACATTCGCATCCGCCGCCCCGGTAATATCCCGCAAGGAAACGGTTTCGAAACCCCGCTCCGCAAAAAGCGTTTCAGCAGACCTCATGATCCTTTGACGGGTGCTCCGGGCATCTTCGGGTATCTCCGGCATCGACTTAAACGGATGTTTAAAACGTAAGTTTCAACGGTCAACCCAAATTTGGGAACGAAGTCCTCTTCAGTTGTAACTAACTTATCCCAATAGGTTTACACTATTAACAAAAGAGTGACTTGCCCCCGCCACCCTTCTCCCCGCAGGTTGCAGGGGAACCAATTTCCCTCAAACCAATCCCAACCTCATTCCAGTTCCACCATGACGATTGCCTCCGCGGCATGGCCGAACTTGAGAATGAGAGCGTCGATCTGGTCGTCACCTCGCCGCCTTACAACCTGGGGATCGACTATCGCAGCTACGACGATACTTCCCCGCGTGAAGACTTTCTCCTCTGGTGCGCAGACTGGGCCGGCGAAATCCTGAGAATCCTCCGCCCTGACGGTTCCTTCTTCCTGAACCTGGGCGGATCTCCCAGCAATCCACTTCTACCCCACCAACTGCTCCTTGCGCTGACCGCACCCGATCTCTTCAAGCTCCAGAACACCTTCCACTGGATCAAGTCGATTTCCATCCAGACCCGCAATGACAAGATTATCAGTGCAGGCCACTTCAAGCCGATCAATTCGCAGCGATATGTGAACGACTGCCACGAGTTCGTGTTCCACCTCACCAGGACCGGGTCCGTTCCACTCGATCGTCGATCCGCCGGGGTTCCCTATGCCGACAAATCGAACATCACACGCTGGAAGCACACCAAGGGGGTCGATCGCCGCTGCCGGGGAAACACCTGGTTCATCCCCTACGAAACAATCCGGTCAAGGGAGGATCAGCGACCACATCCTGCCACCTTCCCGCCGGCCCTCGTAGAACAGTGTATCAGGCTTCATGGCCAGGGCTCAGAAACCGTCCTCCTCGATCCCTTCCTCGGAATCGGATCGTCCGCCCTGGCCGCACGCAACCAGAACATCTCCACCTGCATTGGTTTTGAGATCGATGAGCAATACCTTCAGATTGCGCGTGAACGACTGGACAACTCCGCCGACCAGCCGGGGCAGCAGGCTGCCATCCCTCTGGAAGTGGAGCATGAGCCGGAACTCCCTCTCTAACCACTGCCTGTCCCATGGAACACGAGCTTTCTGAGGAATTCGCGAGCGTGAAATCCATTTTCGTCCGGCACCGCAATGTTCTCATGATCCGCGGCGGTTTCCCGCCCATCTACACAGATTACTATCTTCACCTCATGCAGCACGGGTTACGCTATCCTGAGCACTTCGACACTACCCTCAAGGATGCCATGGCCATGCTCACCCTTCACCTGGTCGCGAGGCCCTGGGCAGAAACCATCGCCTGGACCGTCAACATCCGCACCCCACGGGTAAACCTCTTCACCACCGGCTCCTCCCTTCACCAACAGATCACCGGGCGCTGTTTTATCGAGGATATTCGCGAAACAGATCGCAGCATCTTCTATTCACAGACCACCGTCCCCGACGAGGAGTCGCGACGCAGTTCGCTGGAGGTCGACTCCACCGATCCCCTTGAATGGACTGAAAAGCTCTACCGGCATTCCGAGCAACGACCGGGACGGGCCTTCCGCCTGCCCGACGAGACCTTTGTCCTGCTCGCGGCCCAGCCCGGCTATGACGAGCAGTGGTTCACGTCGGTCGACACCCCTGACATCGCCCGGCTCGAGCAAACTGAGGAAACCAGGCTCCTGGAGACTCGCCGCTTCCGCTGGGATTGTGGCTGCGACCTGGATCGCGTCCTTCCGGCGCTCGGGACCTGGCGCGACAAGCCTGAGGAACTCTTCCAGGGCCAGGAAGAGATCACCATTCAATGCCCCCGCTGCGCTGCCAAATTCGCGGTTACCCGGGACATGATTTGACATCTGCGCCACCTGCCCTATCGCTCCCGCTCATGTCCACCTTCGATGTCCCTCCCAGCCGGCGCGGAACCGGTTCCCTGAAATGGGACAAGCGCCCCGAGCTGCAGCCCTTCTGGGTTGCGGACATGGATTTCCCTTCCCCACCGGAAGTGATCGAGGTTCTCCATCACCGGGTGGACCACGGCGTCTTCGGCTATGCTGTGCCTCATGATGGCCTCGTCGACTCCATTCTCGACTACCTCGCAAAACGACACGGGGCATCCATCTCTTCTGATCACCTCGTCCATCTCGGCGGACTTGTGCCCGCCCTCTCCCTCGCAGGCCGGGCATTTGCGGATCCCGGAGACGCTCTCCTCACATGTACGCCCATCTATCCGCCCTTCCTCAACATTCACCGTGACGCCAGCCTCGAACTCATCACCGTGCCCTACATTCTTGAGGATGGTCAATGGGTGTTCGACTGGGATTCCATGGAAACAGCGGTCACCCCCGGCACAAGGCTCTTCCTTCTCAGTAATCCCCAGAATCCCCTGGGACGCGTGTTCTCAGA
>DMYM01000497.1 GCA_003483645.1 Verrucomicrobiales bacterium | reverse complement strand
AGTCGGCCAGGTGGCAGATCAGGGAGTGGAGTTCGGCGATGTCGCCGGGAGTTGCTCCGCGGATCCTCGAATTAGACGGTTCAGTTTTCAAGTTGCTGGCCCGAAAGGGCACGACCCTCCGCTGTGTGTTTCGAGCTAGAACTCGCCCGTCAGGGGATCGGGTTCCAGGATGCCGAGGGCGACCAGGAAGCAGTCTGCGGAACGCAGGGTGACCTCGTAGTTCTGCTGGTGTGAATTGTAGTTGAAGAAGGTGTGGCCTGCGCCCTCGAACTCCATCAGATCGCAGCTGTTTTTCTTTTTCGCGTAGCGCTTGGCGAACTTGGCTACCAGTTCTATTGGAATGAGACGGTCATTTCGCCCGTGGTAGAGCATGCAGGGAGGGAGGTCTGTCTGGGGCACGTGTTCCGACGGGCTGTATATCCTGGCTTCTTCACTGGAGGGGAAGTTCTCGCCACCTACGCCCTTGCGGGTAGTGTTGACAAGGGGGCTGAAGAGAAAAAGAGCGGAAGGGCGAAAGTGTTCCCCGGGTTCCTTCCCGATTTCAGGGAGGGTGGCGCAGCAGAGGGCGAGGTGCGCACCGGATCCTGCTCCGCCGAAGACGATCTTGGCGGGATCGATGCCGAGAATGGCGGCGTTCTTGCGGAGAAAGACCATGGCCATGGCGGCGTCCTCGAGGGCATCGACAGGGGTAGCGTTACCCTTGGTTGAGACACGGTACTCGATGCACATGCAGACCGCGCCGCGGACAGCAAAGTGGAGGGCGTGGGGCACGAACTGGGTGGGCATGGAGAGATCCCACATTCCGCCATGGAGGAAGAGAATGACCGGGGCGCTTGCGGACTTCGGATCATGGGCGGGAGGGAAGAAGAAGTGGGCCGCGAGGTCCCCGCCGGGAGAGTGGAAGTAGATGAACGAGTGGGCCTCCTTGAGAAGTTCCCGGTCGCGTTCTTCGCCGATGGAGGGCGCTTTGACAAGTTGGTCGATCACGTGGCTGCCGAGATGGAACGATGCGGATTTTATTGTTCATTCCACACGGGAGATGTCCATAGTTTCCGTCATGATCCGATCGCTTATGACCCTTCTGGGAGTAACTTTACCCCTTGTCGTCCTGCCGGCGACTGCGCAGCAGGCCGACTCTGCCCTGATCAAGCATCTCGATGCAGTTTACCAGCACTGGAGGCATGCAATGGTAACCAAGAATTTCAGGAAATGGGAGGAGCATACCGCAATCCATCGCAGGACGGCCATCGTTAACCGCATACACTCCGAGCGTCGGGCAGTCGCGTCCACGCTCTTCAGTCTGCCCGCGCCACCGCCTGACAATCGTTCCCTCAAATTGCTCGATTTGAAGGTGAAGGGTATTACCGCCAAGATGATTTACTTCGGACCGGTGGACTTCGGATTGGAAGGCAAACCACCTAACAACCTGCTCGTGCTGTCCTTTGTGAAGGAGGGTAATCGCTGGAAGTACGACACAGCGGACTACGTTAATCTGGCCAATCTTCCCGAGGCGCGACGGCAGTTGGAATCTGGGAACTACGGTCATCTCAAAAAGCCCGAGTTTCTTCCGGGGGGAACGGTTGAACAGCCACCGGTGGTACTTCGCGCCCCGGTCAAGCACATCGCCAAGACCTATGTCTACTGTCCCGGCCGCGAAGTGCGCGTGATGGTCAACGGGATAAGTCGTCATCTCTATCAGAACACCAAGGAGTCCGAGGTGATTATCGGAGGAGCGCGAGACGGACTTAACGAAGTGCAGTTTACGGTGAGCAGTCTCCCGGGGGGACAGGGTAGCGAGCCGCTCTCCATCCGGGTTTATCTCATGTCGCAGGTGACGGGGGTGCAGCCGATCAAGATCTTCCAGTATCAAGTGGAGGAAAAGGGAAAGGTGGAGCCGGCAGGGACGGAGAATTTCGTGGTTGGACCCGCGGAGGTGCGACGTTTGCGGGGTCAGTGAGAGGGAAGCGGGTCGACGGCAGATCGCCTCCCCGGATCCTACTCCTTGCGGTTTTCCTTCATGACGGGAAAGGTAGCAGCCACCCTCAGGGGGTCGGGGGCGGAGAGGGGAAGGGTGTTACCCTCTGAATCAAGATAGTTTTCAAAAGAGAGGGGCACCACGGTGAGGCAGATACGGGGATCCTTGTCAGTGCCCGTGCGGGCTGCGTGCAGAATGAGGGCACGGTGTTCCAGGAATTTGAGGTCGAATTGGTGTCCGGCGGAGAAGAGCACCACATCCGCGGAGGACTTGAGGGGAAGGAGGAGTTCGACAATGACGGGGTAGGGGCTGGGCTCGGCCAGTTCGTCAGTCCGCGCCACGGCTTCCAGACGGGAGACCAGACCGGGATGGAAAAAGTCCTCCTTGGTGAGCGCGCGTGTGCCGGTCAGGCGGTAGCTGCCTTCAACGTAATGAACGACCTCGGGCTTGGCAAAGTTGGTGATGTAGTTGCGCTTGTAGTGGAGGTTGTGCGCCTCGAGCTGTTCGTTGTCGAGGGAGTAGTATTTGGCGAGGAGACCCTGCGGGTCTGCGCTGGTGCCCTCCGGGGCCTCGATAGGGTCGTAGGCCTTCACCGGGGTAATGCGGCCGAGTTTGCGAAGGGTTTCGTAATTCCATGTCCGTTCAGGGAGACTGAAGAGAAAGAGGCAGAAGCTCCAGCTCGCTACCGCGAAGGCCCCGGCCAGAAGTTGAGCCAGGGTCCACCAGAACCAGGGTGGGCGCCGCTTGATGAACTTCTTGAGATCGTCGGGCCGGGACATGAAGAGGATCAGGAGTCGGTCAGCGTCTTGCGCGACGGGAATATGGAGTGGTTGATATCCGCTCGCGCAGGGCAGCCCTCAAAGTATTTCTGCAATCCGCTGCCGTGCCCGGGGAACGCGGCGTGGAGGGAGAAAGAGCCATTAGGGGGATGGAGACTCTAGCAGCAGTTCGTGCCGTCGAGGGCGGGATCGTGACTTGGCTCGAGCCCTTCCTTCTTTGTCTGAAAGGAGGTGCCACAACCGCAGGAGCGGGCGGCGTTGGGATTGACGACCTTGAACCCGGAGTTGGTGAGGTCGTGCGAGTAATCAATTTGGGCTCCACGCAGGTGCTCCAGGCTGTCGGCGGCGAGGAAGACGCGCGCCCCGTCCTGTTCGATCACCTCGTCGCCCTCTGTTTTCTCGGACACCTGCATGGCATATTGGAAGCCAGCGCAACCCCCGCGCTCGACACCCAGCCTCAGGCCTGATTTTCCGGAAGCTCCCTTTTTTTCGAGGAGCACTTTCAGTTCCTGGACAGCACTTTCCGTAAGCGTGATCATGGTGAATTCGGGAAGAAGATAGAGCAGGGAGGGGCGATGTGCCAGAGTTAGTTTCTGCGGCAGCGGGGGAAAGAGGCGGATGATTGGAAAGCTCCAGGAAAACACAACTTCCAGCAGAAAAATTCTAAAAACCCTATGTAAAACTGGATTCCGGCACTTGACAATTAGTTGGAGGTTGGAGGCCCGAGAGTTCGGACCGGAAGGTGATTTGAATCGGCGCGGGTGAGATAAGCCCCTAGGCTTTGCTCATGCCCCGTGTTCACGTCATGCCCGATGCCCTGGCGAGCCAGGTGGCGGCCGGGGAAGTAGTGGAGCGTCCGGCCAGTGTGGTGAAGGAACTGGTGGAGAACAGTCTTGATGCAGGGGCCAAAGAGTTGCGGGTGGAAAGTCAGCGGGGCGGGGTGGCACTGGTAAGAGTGAGCGATGACGGGTGCGGGATGGATCGGGAGGATGCATTACTGAGTTTGGAACGGCATGCTACCAGCAAACTGCGCGACAAGGAGGGACTGACTGCAATTACGACCCTGGGATTCCGGGGGGAGGCCCTGCCTTCCATTGCGAGTGTCTCACGATTCAGGCTCACCACCTGTGAACATGGAGCGGTGGCCGGGACGGAGATCGTGGTGGAGGGTGGCAAGTTGCGTGACGTGCACGAGGCGGGATGTCCGCCGGGCACGACAGTGGAAATGCGCGACCTCTTCTATAATCTTCCCGCCCGGCGGAAGTTCCTGCGCAGGGAAGCGACCGAGGCGGCTCATATCGATTACCAGGTGCGACTGCATGCCCTGTCCTGTCCCGGGACGCGGGTGACCTACCGCAAGGAGGGGCGGGTGGCCTTTGATGTGGCGGCGACGAGCGATCGACGGGTGCGCATTGGCGATCTCACTGGACGCCAGAATCTCGGAAAGTTGTGGGAGGTGCCGCATCTGGAACATCCCGGGATGGCGGTGAGTGGTTACCTGTTACCTCCGGCCGAAGCACGCAAAAGTCGGCGCGGGCAGTATCTCTTCCTCAATGGAAGACCGGTGGAAGACCAGGTGGTGTGGAGAGCACTGGCGGAGGCGTATCGGGGGGCTCTGGTGTCAGGGCGCCACCCGGGGGCCTGGCTGTGGCTGGAGGTGGACCCTCTTCTGGTTGATGTAAATGTGCATCCTTCCAAACGAGAAGTGAGGTTTCACCGATCGGCCGAATTGCGTGCGCTGATCCTGGAGGCGGTAGAGGGCACAGTGCGCGGCGGGGGAAAAGGATTCTCCGGTTCGCTTGGAAGAGGAGGAAAGCAGGATCTGCCGATCCAGAACCAGGAGAGCGAAGTGGCTGGAGAGAATTCCTCGATCGCAGAGAGTTCGTTTGGGAGCCAGCAACGGGAGGAGAAAGCCGATGCTGGGGAGCAGGTGGGGGAAGGGGATCCAGCGGTTTCCGGAGTCGAGTATTCCGGTGTGATGGCCTCCCTCCGTGATGAGAGAAGTTTCCCGTCCGAGCCGCAGACCTGGAGGGTGGAGGTGCAGGAGGAATTGACCCGCGAAGAGGAGGGATCCGAGGTGCCGCCCTTCCGGGTGCTCGGAGTCCTGGAGGGCCGCTATCTCCTCCTGGAGGCCAGCGACGGTCTGGTTCTGCTGGAGGGAGAGGCCGCGCGTGAGCGCATCCTCTTTGAAAACTTTCTGGAGGGGGCGAAGCAGGGGACTGCGGAGTCGCAGGGGTTGCTGGTCCCCCTCCTGCTGGAGCTGGAGCCCCGCGATGCAGACGTGGTGTTGCGGAATGCGGAGAACTTCCGAGAGTCTGGAATGGAGGTGGAGCCCTTCGGGGGCGTGACGGTACAGCTTCGGAGTGTGCCGGTTCTCCTGAGTTCAGCGGATCCACGATCCCTTCTCCTGGATTTGGTGGACGAACTGGTACACAGTGCGGAGGGCAGGAGCGGTCGGGTGCTGACCTTTGAGAAGTTTGCGGGAGAACTTGCCAGGGTGGGGGCGCGTGGAGAACGGTGCAGGGTGGAATCGGCGCAAGGCTTGCTCGACCAGCTTTTTGCGTGCGAATTACCCTATTGCACTCCGGGGGGGCGACCGACCTTGGTCCAGTTCTCTTCCTCCGAATTGCGGCGCAAATTCGGCAGATAGGCTGCCCGGATCCGATTCATGAGTATTAGAGCCCCGGGCCCGCATTTCCACGTTGAGCTTGCGGTCGGGCGCGGGCCTGTTACAAATCCGCCATCGAATGGCCGACAAACTGACCTATAGAGAGGCAGGTGTTGATACGGTGAAGGCAGCGGCCCTGGTCGGCGATATTCGCACCCATGTGCAGCGCACGCAGAAGCAGCGGCAATTAATGGGGGCCTACGGGCTGTTCGCGGCGGCCTTTGAGCTCAAGGACTACCGGCAGCCGGTGATCGTGACCGGGTGTGACGGGGTGGGGACCAAACTTGAGGTGCAGCTCAAGTACGACCGCATCGAGGATGCCGGGAAGGATCTCGTGGCCATGAGTGTCAATGACATCCTCACCACGGGGGGCGATCCGTTGATGTTTCTTGATTACATCGGGGTGGCGCAACTCGACGAGGAACGCATTACCCGGCTGGTGGGAGGAATGGCGGATTATCTCGAAGAGTGCGGTTGCATCCTGGCCGGTGGAGAGACTGCCGAAATGCCAGGAGTGGTCCCGGAAGGAGTGGTGGAGCTTTCGGGATTCTGCATCGGATGTGTGGAAAAGGACGAAATGATTGATCCGGGCTCCATCGAACCGGGCGACGTTCTGGTGGGGTATCAGTCCGACGGGGTTCACGCCAACGGATGGAGCCTGATCCGCCGCGTGCTGGAGGAACACGGCGAGGACTTTTCCCAGGAGGAGGTGGAGTCCCTCCTGCCGCCCACCCGGTTGTACTATGACGTGGTCAGCAGCTTGCGGAAGTCCGGCCTGCGGCCGAGGGCGATGGCCCACATCACGGGTGGCGGGCTCCCGGAAAACCTTGAACGGTTGCTCGGGGGTCGCGAGCTGGGATGCGCACTGGAGGTTCCCCGATGGGACAACGCCGCGGTGCAGAAGCTCCTCCAGTTTGTCGATGAGGAGAGCTGCTGGCATACATTCAACATGGGATTCGGCTGGGTGGTGGTAGTGGGACAGGACCAGATCGAACAGGCTGTGGCGGCCGGGCCGGGTGGCGTGGCGCTCGGGGTGGTCGATCAAATCCCCGGCATACGGGTGGCTTCCAAATGCTGATTTCTTCATGAGCGACCACCTGAATCACGAGTGTGGGATTGCGGTGGTTCGCCTGCGGAAACCGCTCGCCTATTTCCAGGATCGTTACGGAGACGCCCTCTGGGGGTTTCGCAAGCTCTTTCTCCTCATGGAAAAGCAGCACAACCGCGGCCACGACGGGGTCGGCATCGGCTGTGCCAAGCTCGATATGCCGAAGGGGCAGCCTTATATCTTCCGCCGTCGTGACTCGGCCCGCGACTCCCTGGCCAAGCTCTTTCGCAGGGAACTGAAGCAGGTCAACAAGCTGGCGCGAAAGGGGGCATTGCGCCTGGACGACCCGGATTCGCTCAAGCGCGGGTTCGACTTCGCCGGCGAAGTGCTCATCGGTCACCTGCGTTACGGAACCTCGGGAGAATTCGATTCCGGTTCCTGTCATCCCTACCTGCGCCGCAGCAACTGGCCCACTCGAACGCTGATGGTCATGGGGAACTTCAACATGACCAATATGCGGGCTCTCACTGAGCAACTGATTGAGCGGGGCCAGCATCCCGTGTTCGGGACCGATACCCAGACGGTACAGGAGGAGATCGGATTCCACCTCGACGAGGCCCACACTGACATCTACCGCCGCCTGCGTGACGAGGGCGTGCCCGGACAGGAGATCCCCGACCGCATCTCGGCGGAACTGGACGTGAGCAGGATCGTCACGGAGTCTGCCGAAGGCTGGGACGGGGGCTACGCCATCTGCGGGGTGATCGGTAATGGAGATGTCTTCGTCATGCGTGATCCCCACGGGATCCGGCCCTGCCACCGCCTGGTCACCGACGAGGTGATCGCCTTTGCCTCCGAGCGGGTTCCGCTCATGACCGTGTTCGAGGCCTCCCAGCAGGAGGTGGAAGAGCTGGAACCGGGTGTGGTGGCCACCAT
>DMYM01000220.1:4297-4475 GCA_003483645.1 Verrucomicrobiales bacterium | reverse complement strand
GTCCACCGCGGTGATGTTGCTGTAGTAGACCTGCTCCTTGGGCGAACAGTCCGCGTATTGCTTCATCAGCTCGGGGTTCTTGCCCAGCGGGGTGTGCACGTTGTGGAACCAAATCACCGCGAGGAAGGGTTTCTTGGCCTTGGCCTGCTCGCGGATGAAGGGGATCGCCTTGTTCATC
>DMYM01000220.1:0-3918 GCA_003483645.1 Verrucomicrobiales bacterium | reverse complement strand
TCGAACGGTATGTTGCGCCCGTTGTGCCAGTAAGAACCCTCGATGCCGTGCTTGCCGATCCTGGCGTAGGGGTCGTGAGTGATCAAGACGTTGAAGGTGGAAAAGCATTCGTCGAAGCCCGCCTTCCAAGGCGGCATGACGTGCACGGGGCCTTTCGCCATCTTCTCGTCGAATCCGCCGAGGTGCCACTTACCGAAATGACCGGTCGCATAGCCTTTTTCCCTAAGAGCCTCGGGCAGGGTGATTTCCTCCTTCGGCAAGTGTTCCTCGTCCGCCCGCGAGGGATCGTTTATGCTGACTCGCCAATTGCAGCGTCCGGTCATGCAGGACGCCCGGGTCGGGCTGCAAACCGAGCCGCCAGCATAGAAGCGGTCGAAGCGAAGGCCGGTCCTGGCCATGTCGTCGAGGTGCGGAGTCTTGATCTTGGGATGCCCGTTGTAGCCTAGGTCGCCCCAGCCTTGGTCGTCGGTCATGATGAACACCATGTTGGGCAAGGTTTCCCCATAGGCCGACCAGGTCGACAGACAGGCGAGGCTGGCGAGCGTCAGTTGTTTAACCGGATTCATCGTACCGGGAATAATCTGGATGATTGAAGAGTTGCTTCTTGGCGAGCTTGCTGCGGCCGGGGTTGTTTTGGAACCACCGCTTGCTGTACTTCGACTCCCAGAAGGGATGGTGGAAATCCCCCCGACTTCAAAAGGTTTGCGAGGCGGGCTGCCGAAGGGCCTACGCTTCTACTCTCTGGTTCCCGCTGGTGAAGGACTGAACTTCCCCGTCTCCCGCCGCCGCCTCGTCGGATTTGGGTGGAGCACGCAAAAAATCGAGAACCTGCTTGGCCTTGTAGGAGGTGCTTCCCTTGCTGAGGAAACGGGTCACCATGATGACGTCATCTCCCGACGTCAACAGCGGCGTTTCCGTGAAACCGGACTTCTGCAATTGTGCCTGACCGACATTCGCCATCAGCGCGTTACACAGGCACTTGCGTCCCTTCGTGGCAGCCTCATCACCGCCCTTTTTCACGTAGTTGGCAATCGGCTCGCTAGCGCAACGGTAGACGATCTTGCCGTCGCCGGACTTGGCCGGCACCCGCAGATAGCCGAGATCGCAAATTCGGGGACGACTCTCGTAGACGGGCAACTCGGATGCGGTGCCTTCGAGGGGCAGGACCTTGAAAGGAAAGCCGGTCGGAGATGCGATGGCGTCGGTGAAGACTCGGACGCCGTTCTGCTTCACGCTTTCGAGGGCTCTCTGCTTCAATTCGGGGTCGACACCGGATTCCTCGCAGAGGCTAAAGGCGGATCCGACCTGGATCCCTGTGGCCCCGAGTTCCATTGCGCGAGCGAGGCGAGAGGGGTCAGCATATCCCCCGGCGAGCCAGAAGGGACGCCCGATGGCGGCGATCCTCTCCAGGTCCACATCGTCCTTCGGGCCATAAATCGGCTCTCCCCGCTCGGTCAGCTGCAACTGCCCTCGGGGTGGCGCATTATGCCCACCGGCGACAGGATACTCGATGACGAAGCCGTCCACGTAGCCCGACGCCTTCTTCGACAAGGACAGCGCCAGCGTCGCCGACGCGATGATGGCGACGAAACAAGGTCTCGTAAGCGGGAAGGCAGAGGGTAGCCCGATGACTTCCGCCGGATCAAACTCCGTGTAGGTCTCTTCCTCATTCGACTCATTCTCGACGGCCAGCTTGTAGCGCGACTTCAGATGCTGGCTCAAGCTGTCGAGAACCCCGGGAATCTGACGGGGAATTCCTGCTCCCATCAACACATAGTTGACGCCCGCGAGCATCGCCCCATAGATGGAGGCTAGATGCGGTAACTGTATCTTCTCCAAGAAATTGATTCCCACCTTGCCGTCGTGGCCTTCCTTGGCGAGGAAGACCTCGGCGAAGTTGGCCGCTACCGTCAGCCGGAGTCCGGCAAGACTGGTCTTGATCTTGTACATCGGTGTCAGTTTGTAGGGCTCGTCCGCCCCCTTGCCACCGGCACGGTAATACGTATTGAGCACTTCCTCAGCGATCTCGGGTATGGGAAAATGCTCGAGGGCGCGGCGCATATGTCCACCGATGTCGCCCAACTGAAGCCGACGCGCCAGCACACAGTTGATCGCAGTGCCGGACACGACGCCCATCGCGCCCTCTCTTGCCACCGCATGTGCCAGGCACCAGTTCGAGACGGCGACGCCCATGCCGCCTTGGATAATCTGGGGATGTTCGATCATAGGAGCTTAGAAGCCATCAAGAAAACCTGACTCGGATTCCCGGGACACACTGACAGATTTTTTCTTTTCTTCAAGGCTTAGGAACGGGCTGGCAGGTTGGGGTGAGTGGGGGGGCTGTATCGTGCCCTCCTGTCAGGGTGCCGGGGCCCTCCTGGATGCGGGAACCGTTTCGATTTTCAGTAGAGTAAACGGGTAGATGGTTGTGGCGTAAATCGTTCCGTCGCGGGTGACGATCAAGGCCATGATAACGTGCAGTGGGGTGAGGGTGTCGTCGGGCAGGGTGTGGTAGCCGTGGATCGGTCGCGGGGTGCCGTCGGGGTTCTTGCCAGGGCCGGCGGCAAAATTGAAAAAGTCGGGGTTCTTGACAGCGAAGACACCCAGGTCGTCCATTGAGCCGGTCTCCGGGTCGTAGCGGACCAGGTGGTGCAGGAAGCCCTTGCCGAAGCCGGTCTTATTGTCGATGCGGGTCGCCGAATAGACACGACCGTCCGGTCCGAGGCTGATCGAACCGCGCGAATCGGGGTTGTCGCCTTTGATGCGGGCGCCGAGGTTCGTGGCAACAACAGGCTGACCGGTCGCTCCCGTGAGGTCGACGCGGAACATGCGAAAGTCGTTGAGCAACTGCAGGTAGGCGGTCTTGCCATCAGGTGTGATTCGCCAGTCAGGGTGCACGCGCTTCGCACCGAGGTAGCTGGCAAACGGTTTGCCTTCGACAAGCAGTGGGACCACGGTCACCTTGTCTGTTGCCGGGTCGTAGCGGGCGATCTGGAAGTCTTCCGTGATTGCCGTGCCGCGTCCCCGGGCGTCGATCAGCGTGTTGGGCTGGTCGCGCAGGATCGGGCCCAACTCGCGGTAGTTCCTCGTCTTCACGTCGTAGAGCAACCAATGCTGCTCTTCGCAGGTGATGACATAGATCAGGCCGCGCGATTCATCGGCGGTGACGTCGATCACCCCCTGACCCTCCTTCTTGCCACTGGCAACCTGCCGGTCATCCAGCGGCATGGGCATGCCAAGGTTCTCAGCTGTACCGGTCGCCGGGTCGTAAACCATTACGTAACCGCCCCGGTAGGTGGGAATCCTCTCGCCGCGTTTCAGTGCCTCGTTCTCCGCCGCGGTTGGATAGCCCTGCTTGGAGCCGACGTAGATCTTGCCCGACGCGCCGACAAAGTTGCGCGTGTGGAGCTTGGACTGCGCGGCGTATCCCGTGGGTGTCAGCGGGAGGCCGATCAGTTTGTGGGTGTCGAGGACGATCCGCATCTTTTCAGTGGCGGGGTCGAATTCGACCAGATACGAGTTTCGCCCGTAGGCGGCGGTGCCGAGGTAGATCTTTCCGTTGCGGCCTTCGCAGAGCGAGAAGTAACCGGATTCTTCGGTGGTGGTTTCCGGCGGGATGTGGAATGCCCTGGCCCAGACGTAGTTGAACGGCGGGTCTTGTGCGGTAGCTGGTGACATACAGAACACCTGGACCATCGCCCATGCGACGATGAGAGCTGCAGCCTGCTTTGGTTTCATTGGTTTCTCCCTCAGGGCGTGAGTGCCCCTTGCCGCACTGGAAGCGGATGTCCCGGTGGCGGTGGCAGAGGTTGTTTCCAGTCCGGTTGGGATCCGATCCGCGGACGGGGTCAGCAAACCGTTGGCCAGGGGACGTTCCTTCAAACGTGACAATGTCCCGTCGGGCAACCGCCGGTCGTA
>DMYM01000466.1 GCA_003483645.1 Verrucomicrobiales bacterium | reverse complement strand
GATGTTGATCAGGGTGTTGGCAGTGCCCAGATCTATACCGAGATCTTGAGAGAGGATTCCGAAGAGTTTCGCGAACATGCGGAGTGGCGAGAAGGTTTGGAAAGCTGAAATGTTTTTAGCTGCCCCAATCAGCGGTGCAAGCCTTCCCTCAGCCATTACGCTCAACCCGGAAGAAATTTTCGCAAGAGCCAGAAGAGCAGGGGAACCTCCGCAGGGTGGGAGGGGCGTCGTTGCGGGGAGGGGGAAGTCTCTTCCGGTGCCCAGCTATCAAGTGCAGCGTGCGGGGAGAATCAGTCTCGGAAGGGGAGTTATTCAAACGACTCTGATACGGGTCTCTCGTGAAAATACACACAAGCCGCTCCTTTTCAGGCGGACCCAAAGACTCGGAGAGCCTCACGCGGCAACCGGCGCGGGCTTTACTTTATGCCGACGCAGGAACTCCTTGGCGGCAGCGTTGTAGGATTCGCTACCCGTGCCGTGAGGATCCCATTCAAAAATGGTCTTGCCGTGGCTGGGCGCTTCACCAAGGCGGATGGTTCGCGGGATCACGCTGCGGTAAAGCCACTCGGGGAAGTAGTTCTTCACTTCCTGGACGACCTTGCGGGAAAGATTGGTGCGGCCGTCGTACATGGTCATGAGGATTCCCTCGATTTTCAGGCGCGGATTGACTCCTGAATCGCGAATTTGGTCGATGATATGGATAATCTTGGAGAGTCCCTCAAGGCCGAACCATTCGCATTGGAGGGGAACGAGCACCTCGTCGGCTGCGGAGAGAGCAGAAGTCATGAGGACGCCCAGGGAGGGGGGCGTATCGAGGATGAAAAAGTCGAATTTGCGGCGTTTCTTTGCCTCGCGGAGGATTCCCTGCAGGATGAGGAGGTGGTCTTCCATGCGGGCCAGTTCAATCTCCACGCCAGCCAGATTCATTTCAGACGGGATGATGGAGAGATTCTTGCGGGGCGTTTCCTGAATCTTCGATTGGAGGGTGCTGTCACCGAGCAAAACACTGTAAATACTGCCATTTTCAGCTGTATCGGGGTCGACGCCGAGACCACTGGTGGCGTTGGCCTGAGGGTCAAGATCTACCAGAAGGATCCGCTGACCGCGATGTGCTAGGGCCGAAGAGAGGTTGATGGCGGTGGTGGTTTTACCGACGCCGCCTTTCTGGTTCGCTATCGCAATGACCTTCATGGAGGCAATTAGTTCCGCCGCCGCAGAATCCGCGACGGACGAGGCTCAGGAGATTCTCCCAAAGAGGTGCTAATTGCGAACTGGAAATGGAAAAAGGCAGAGGGACGGGTGACAGCGTTTGCGTCCGGTCGAATCCGACCGACCAAAGGCGGGGTTCCGGATGAGGCTTGACCGGGATCAATCGCTGGGCTTTTTGCAGCAATCGGACGGGTTGGACCCAAGTTTTATAACTTCACACAATATATGTAATGCGGACTTCGCAAGAGAGCCGCTACACCCTTCTCTTGTCCCTAAACCACGGGGATTCACCCCTCTCGGGAGAAGAAAGCCCTACTTATTCGGGACGGCCTCCTTGGCCGGAGGATCGGGGGCTTCCTTTTCCTCGGGCTTTTCCTCGGGCACCGCGACATGCTGCAGGCGGGCCTTCCAGATCACTTCTCCAGCCAGGTTGATGACTGCACGGTCATAGAGTTGCTCGAGGGAGACATGGGTGTAGCCGCCCTTGAACGGTTCGGCCCTTGAGAATTTTGTAGGAATAATCAGGTTCCCGGTCCTGGAAAGGTAGCCGAAATTCTGGGTCTTGAGATCGCGGACGACCGCAAGTCCGTTGAAAAATCCACGGTCGACGTAATACTCGTCCGGCACGTCTGCGATGAATTCGCCCGTCGACCGGCGCAGGATCCCGAAGCGGGGTTTGCCTGGAATGCGCCTGGTTCGCCTGGCCACAACCGCGTCGCTCTCGGAGTTCTCATAGCGCCGTTCGATCTGCCACTCCCCTTTTTCCTCCATGAGCCATTCTCCATCCCGGTTCATGAGGCGTCCATCCACCACGGCGGCCCCATTGATGAACCTCCCGACCCGGCGGAACGGCCCCTCGGCAATCACTTCAGCGTCTGTATTGATAATGGCCCACTCCGTGGCACGGATATCAAGAGCCACCCCGGCACGATCCTCGGAAAAGTCATTCACGACCAGGTCCTCAAAGGCATGGAGCAGATTTCCCCGGTAATCGATGAGAGTCCAGGTGCCGTTTCCCTGTCCGTTTCCGCCGGGTCGGTCAGCGGTCTCCAGATTGACCCAGGCCCGTTCACTGTTGAACGGGCGCCCTCCGGCGAACCTGGTCTTGATGAAGGGTTTGCCATCCTTGCGAAGATATTGCACGTAGGCTGTGTCACCCGTTCCGTAACCCGCCAGAAAGATGGGAGCATCAGAACCGGCCTGCAGTTCCGGAGGTCCCACCCGGGATACTCCAAACATCGCCATTCCCTTTGCATCGAGAACTCCCAGATGCGGGCCTTGAACCACCGCGTATTGCCAGAGGCCGCTGGCGAAGCCGTCGTAGTGGATCTTCTTGATGGACCGGCGGAAGGCTCGTTGACCCGTGACATTGATGAAATAGGATTCTTCGCGCTGGAGTTTTTCATTCCATTCCTTCACGGCCACGAGCGCCTGTTCCGGTACCGTTATGGGCGTCAGCTTGGCTGCGGGATGAGCTTCAATATAGCCCTGGTCGACCGCGCTCAGCCGCTCAAGGGCCACGGTGACCATTTTGCCACTCTCCATACGGAGGTTTACCTTGGATTTGCCATTGAGGCCGAGGAGTTCCGCGGTGATCTTGCGCCCCTTGACGTCAGTGAACTCCCGAAGTTCCGCCTGAAGATCTGGACTTCCCGCCAGCGTGGCGACCAGGCCGAGAATCGCGATGAGATGAGCCGAAGTTTTCACGCTCCAATAGGACTCAAAGGAACCGAGAGAGGCAAGTCATTCCCCTGCCGATTGGAGGCTCAGTCCCTCAGCATGCGCACGAGGGCTTCCATTCCCGTCATGCCTTCCTCAATCCCGAGGGCCCGGGCCGCTTCACTGACCCGGACGATGGAGGCCTCATACAGGTCCTCCGGGTCAAGGAGCGGCTGTTCCGGGGTGCCCTTGGCGAGCGCAAATGCCATGCCGAATTCATTGGCACAGGCGATGTCATAAATACCGCATCCCACCACCCCCCGAACCGTGTGGATCGCGCAGTATTGCCCCCCCTCCCACCGATAGGAGGATCCCACCGCCTTGCCATGCGGAGTCTCAACAACCCGCTGGCTGGCCTCAGGTAATCCGTCGCTCATTGGGTGGACGTCTGGTCAGAGAGTCTCCGGTTCCTGGAGAAGTTCGTTCAGGCGATTGAGCAACATGCCCGCACCACCGCCATCGACCACCCGGTGATCGAAGGTCAGCATGAGGTCTGCTTCCGTGACGGGGATAAAATTTCCCTCCTCCTGAGACCAGACCGGCTTCTTCACCCCGGCCCCGATTCCCAGAATGAGAGTCTCGCTGGGCAGCGGAATGGGCGTACCCCACATCAGGCCGAAGGTTCCGAAGTTGGTGACCGTGGCGATTCCGCCGCCGGTGTTCTCCTCCGGAACCCGCCGCTCGCGTGCCTTTCGTACCAGGTCGAGGTATTCCTCCATCAGCTCTTCAACGGTGCGGGTGTCGACCTTGCGAAGAACGGGAACCAGGACCCCGTCCTCAACCTGTACCGCCACTCCGATGTCGAAGGCTCGCGGAGGGACGATCTGCTCGCCGATAAGATAGCCTGCGGAGGCCGGTTGCTCCGCCAGCGCCTTGCCAAAGGCCCGCAGCAGGAAAATCGTTAGCGGCGGTTTGGGGTCGAAGCGGCGTCGGTAATCAAGCAGGTTCTCGAGAGCGACCGGACGACCTACCGAGGCCAGCGGCCGCGTCCAGCTTCGCCGCATGGAGTCGGCAACTGACAGGCGCATGGGCGAGGCCTGGCTGCAAGGCCAGGTAGAGACGTATTCCAGAAACTGCTCAAGATCCTCCACGGTGACTCGTCCACCCGATCCGCTTCCCACGATGGCAGAGATGTCCGCAGCCCGCAGTCCGAGTTCGTCCATGCGGGCCTTCATGCGGGGAGAAAGGTAGTGGGCCCCTTTCATGCCGGCGGGAACGGACAGTCCCCGGATGCTGGGCTCCACCTTGCGCGGTTCGCGGGCCCCGCCCTCGGGAGTAGCGAAGTGGGCTCGTGGTTCCTCCTGCTCGGGCACGCAGGTGGTTTCGGAGGATTCCTTCGTTCCCGTCGCCTGGACCCCAGTTCGGATCGCCTCCTCCTCAGTGACCTCAAGCAGGCCGAGAACGGTTCCGACCGGATAGCTTACTCCTTCTTCGACGAGGAGTTCACGCACGGTGCCACCACACAGGGTAGTAACATCCATGGTGGCCTTGTTGGTCTCGATCTCGATGACTTCCTGGTCGGCCGCCACTTCATCGCCCAGGGCCACGTTGAGGCGGATGATGGTGGCCTCCGCGATCGATTCGCCGAGTTGCGGCATCAGAATGGGAACTTCCGGCATGGTCTCAAACAGTTGGTTCTAGAGTTGGAGCAGATTACGGATAGCAGCCGAAATGGACTCCAGGGTAGGTCGATGGGCTTCCCAGAGGTTGGGGTGATAGGGCACCGGGGTGTCGCGGGAATTCAAGCGCTGGGGGGGCGCATCGAGGAGATGAAATCCGTCGTTGGTCACCCGGGAGACGATCTCGGCGGTGACTCCGCCCCAGGGAAAGGCTTCGCCCACTGCCAGGAGCCGGCCGGTTCGGGCCACTGAGGCTATCACGGTGTCAGTGTCGAGGGGTTTCACACTGCGCAGATCCACCACCTCGATTTCCCAGCCCTCCTCTGCCAGAAGATCTGCGGCACGGAGGGCTTCGTGCACCATGGCGCTGTAGGCCACCACGGAGGCATGTTTGCCGGCGCGCACAATACGGGCCTGCCCGATGGGAAGGCGCTCCTCGTCGTCCTTCAGTTTGTCTGACTTCAGCCAACGGTAGAGAAACTTGTGTTCGCAGTAGAGGACGGGATCGTCGAGAGCCACTGCGTCGATCAGCATCGAGTAGGCATCGCTCACGGTAGCGGGTGTCACGACGACCAGCCCGGGATAATAGGCATAGATGCTCTCCATCATCTGGCTGTGGAAGGGACCCGAGCCCGGGGTGCCGCCGCAGGGCAGGCGAACCGTAATGGGAGCAGGAACGCCGGTGCGGTAGAAGTGGGGTCCCGCCTGGTTGACGATCTGGTTGAAGCCCACCGATGAGAAATCGGCAAACTGCATCTCTATAATGGGGCGCATCCCTTCAATGGACGCACCAACTGCCAGTCCGATCATGGCGTCTTCGCTGATGGGGCAATCGATGACCCGGTCGGGGAAAAGATCCTTCAAGCCCTGGGTGGCCTTGAAGGCGCCCCCGAAGTGGCCTACATCCTGTCCGTAGATGAAGACGCGATCATCGGCGTCGAGAAGATCGTGCTGCGCTTCGCGGATGGCGTCGATGTAGGTTACTTCTCCCATTACGATTCTTCAGCGAGTTCAGACGAGGCATAAACGATCCAGTCATCAAGGAACGGATCCGGAGCCGCTTCCTGCTGGGCAAGGGCCACTGCGGCCTGGACTTCCTCAGCGGCCTCAGTCTTCCATGCCTCGATCTCAGGTTCGGTGAGAAACCCCGCCGCGAGCAGTTGCTGCTCCGCGACCGCCATGCAATCCCGTCCGAGGGGCGAGTTCTTCAGGGTCTCGGAGACATAGAATGCGTCGTCGTGCTCACCATGTCCACTCAGGCGGAGCAGGTTGGCTACCACGAGTTGCGGTCCCCCGCCCCCACGGGCGTTATCCACCGCCTTGGAAATCACCTCCAGCGAGGCAAGGAGATCGGTACCATCCACTTCGTGTCCCGCGATCCCGTAACCGAGGGCGCGATCCACCAGCGATCGGCAGGCGAATTGGCGGTCGGTCGGAGTGGAGTAAGCGAACTGGTTGTTGGCCAGGATCACCACCAGGGGCAGGTTCTCCACCGCGACGAGATTCATGGCCTCGTGAAAGGACCCGGTGGAACTGGCTCCGTCACCGACGCTGGCTGCTCCCACTATTCCGTCGAGTCTGCCCTGGAGCCTTCGGGCAAACAACATCCCGGCGACCACGGAGATCATCGCGCCCAGGTGACTGATCATTGCGGGAAGACCTTCTGTCGGGTGTCCGCGGTGAATGTTTCCATCCCGGCCTCGCGATGGCCCCTTGATCGAGCCGAGATAGGAGCGGGTGGCATCCAGCATTGGCTCACCAAAGGCCGTGCGCCCGCCCTGGTCCCGGATCAAGGCCCCAAATATGTCGTGATTCCAGGTGAGGCACGAGCCGATGGAGG
>DMYM01000404.1:1739-11239 GCA_003483645.1 Verrucomicrobiales bacterium | reverse complement strand
AAGAGACAACTCATGCGGCTGTGATAGAACGTGTAGAGACCGTCGTCGTTGAGCAAGTCGTGATAAGCAACGCCCGTCGAGCGCCCAAAGAGAAAGTGCCGTGAGGCGGAGAACTGCCCGCACTGTTTCCCGTATCGGCACCAGGCCCAGTCTGCCTTCTGGCCGGTGACCGGATGGGTGCGCTGACGGCGTTCTCCGGTCTGGATGTCATAGCCCCAGGGTTCAGCATAGATTGTTCCATTGGCGATGACAGGCCGGGTTCGGTAATCGGCATGCTTGCTCCACAGCAGCTTTCCGGTGTCGCCTGCGTAGACAGTCAGGGTGCGTGGCTTGTAGGCCCCATTGGGCCATTGTCGCCAACCTTTGTCAGCTCCGCTCTGGGTCGCGAAGACAACAGTGTTGTCGCTGGCCATGGTGAAGGGAATAATCGACGGGTTGTAGTGGACACCGCGTCGACCGCTGTAAAGGAAGACATTGGTCGTATCGATTCCGGCTTCGTAGAGAATTCTCCCGGTTGTTCCCTCCAGGGCGGCCATGGCCTGGATCGTACGTTTTGAAGGGTCAAAATCCTTAAGCCGTTCCGGGGAATGCTGCTGGAAATAGGCTCTTATCTCGGTGAGCGCTTTCTCACGATGGGTGTCAGTTACGGGAATACTGCAATACAGGCGGCCGTCACTGATTGCCACCCAGCTATCCCACTGGCGTTCCTGTCCCACTCCACCGATTGTCCAGAGGCGCTTTCCAGAGGCGGAATCCTCCGCGAAGAGGCAGCGGAAGTCCTTCCTGATCTCCTGGTCTCCCTGCTTGGTGATTTTCTGCCATTGGACGTGGCCGTAGACAATCTTCCCGTCACGACTGGCGGCCATTTGACTGATGGTTCCCTGCTCCATCATCCTGGGAAGCACAACACCATCAATTTTCTTTCCCGTCTCAAGAGTGATGCGTTCCCACAGGGCCTTGCCGGTGGGACGGTCGTCCTTGAATGTCTCCCTGCGGAGATAGACTGTCTTGTCAGCAATGAAGAATTGCGAGTTCTCCGGGCAGGGATAGTACCAGAGTTTGCGGCCGCTGTACTGATCACACGCGATGATGCCATTGTGGACGGGAAGCAGCATCAGGCCGTGCGCCAGGCGCGCGGGCATGCTGTTGTTTCCGTAGCGCAATACTGGTGGCCCATACCACAGGACGCCCAGCGGTCCCTTGAGCGCGCCATCGTCACTGGAACCGGTATTGCCGGAGTCACCGAGCTGGTGTGTCCAGCTCCCGGATTGGGCGAGTTGCGGACGGACCCGCCGGCTCCAGATCGCGTCGCCGCTCTTCACGATCGTCCAGCCCTGCTGTTGGGTAGCGGTGTTCCATCTTCCTAACGCATCAGCTGTGGTTTTGCCGCCTCCGATCAGCGCAATGCCGCGAATTGGCTTTAATATGCGCGAGAGGTCCTCGATCGTCTTTTTGGTCGGCAATGTTCCTTTTGCGGCTGCCTCCGAAACGATCAAGTCGGCATAATAAGAGGGGAACGGCAACTTGGTGCCTGGTGGCTGGTGAAAAACCGTGATTCGTGTGCCGTTCAGGTTGGCCCTGGCGTAGGAGACCCTCGTGGCGATCGCCTTTGCCGCGTCGTCAAAGACAGCGCAGATAGACAGATTTGTTTGCCGGGCCAACTGCTCGGCCAGGGCGCCACTCTCGCAATCGAGAACCAGCGCGTAGCCATCGCGAACATCAGTCTGCTGCACAATCGATGTGGCAATGGATTGAAATAATTCCTGGTCGCCAACGGCTACATCGTTGATCCTCTCGGTAATGGTGCCGTGTTTTGCCGTGCCCGGGGGAGCAAAACAGCGGATTACCCCGCGTCGAGTCGTGGCAAAAAGGCGACCGTTTGCGACGACCAGCTGGTTGGCCCGTTCCGGAATCTGAGTTGACCAGAGGATGTCACCGTTCTCCGGACGACGTGCGAGGATCCTGGATCCAACGCCTTTCCCTGGATCGATCTGGAACATCGAATGATAAATGATGCCGCCTGCGAAGACGACGGTGCAGGCGTCCGGGTCATTGCGGTAATGCACGCCACCCACGCGGTACTTGCTGCTTCCGGAGCGCAGACCAAGCACGGAGTCGACATCAGTCCAGTGCGTGGGGTCTTTCGTCTCGCGCCGGTCCCAGATCTTCACTGCCGGCTTGTTCTGTTCCTTCCTGGCCGTCTGCGCCACGTCGCCCAGGTAACGGGTGTCCCCGATGCTCACCCCGAAGACCGGCACATCACCGCCGTAGGGGATGGCGTGCGGATCCTCCACCTTGACGGGATGGTTTCCGGTTTCACGTTCAAACGAGACCAGCATCCCGTGGCTCTGGTTGTAGCCGAGGTGGTCGCGCGGCACCCAGATGGTTTTGCCTGAAACGATCAGGTGACCGGCCGGGGCAATGGCTTCCCGTCGCATGGCAGCTCCCTGTGATGCGTTGCACCAGATCAGCTTTCCCGTCTCTGCGTCCACAGCGAAAAGGAACGTTCCCTCGTGCGGCAGGATCCCCGCAGTGAAATAAGCCACCCCACGATCGACTGCCACATCGGAGCGAACAGGCCATGCTGAGGTTAATTTTTCATATGAGAGCATCCACCGATTACGTTGCGCGGCTTTGAATTTCCAGATCAGCTTTCCCGTTCCCGCATCAAGGCAATAAACGTGCCCGTCGTCACTGCCGACGTAGATCCTCTTTTCGTAATAAGTCGGCGTCCGATTCATCGCGGCGGCGGCGACGAATTCCCAGCGCTTACTGCCGGTTGCCACGTCAAGACAAACCGTGCGTCCATCGATGTGACTGTTGAAAAAGAGTGAATCGCCAGCCGAGCTGATCGGCAGCGTATAATGCATGCCCCAGGGGTAAGCGAATGACTGCGGAGCCTGGGTGGGGACCGGTGCGTCCCGTGCCTGGCGCGAGCGGAACACCCACACTTCCTCCAGCGGCGGCGCGAGCTTTTCCCCGCTCACCCCGCTGCGGAGCGGGTCGTGACGCCAGGTGGGCCAGTCCTCGGAATGCGCCGTCGTGACAATACAAACCAAGGCGACCAGAGGAGAAAGTTTCCTGTTCATATATTGTTTTTCCGGAACCGGGATTATTCATTTGCCGGGACGGCAGGTTCGTAGTCGATCACGAGCAGCGGGGCATTTTCCGGTCTGACCCGGGATCCCTGGGAGGCCCAGTACACCGGTCCGTTCATTGCGGTTGCTTCAAGGATGAGCTGCACAAGTCCCTCACCATTCTCATTGCGCTGCACGTCGGTGGGCAACACGGCCTCGACAACATTCGGGTCCAGTCCGCTTGGTGCCAATGCGTAATGTTCCGGCAGCATTCCGGGAAGTTCCGGGTAATTCAACGGATTGATTTCCACCTGCGCGAGGCTGTTCAGCAGGCGTAGTGCGCCCCAGTGATTTCCGCCCGGCTCCGGTCGCGGTGCCTCTGAATCGGATCCGTAGAGAGAATGCCAGCATGCGCTCAGTTCAGGTGCAGCGTGCAGGCGCATGCGCATACTGTGTATCTTGCCAATTTCGCGTGGAATCCCGAACCTCATCCACGAGCACGCTGCTCCGTCGTCACCGGCTTTTATTGATCCCAATGATGCGGGGAATCGGCCAACATAGTGCGGCGGAACGCTGCGGTTGATCCATGTCTCGTATGTCTTGCGGGTCATGCACCAACGCCCGGTGCCAGTCAATGAACGGCGTTGGAGCTTGCCGAGGCAATCGACAGCTAACGTGTGTTCATGCTCAAGTTTCCCGGTATCAGAAAGGAGCTTCACGGCAAGGGAGTGAGAGCCCTTCCTGGCCGGTTCATTATTTTTGACAAGCACCTCAATGTTTCTTCGCTCTCCGGGTTGTAGAGCGACAGGCACGGGGCCGGAAGGGGTTGCCATGATGCCACTCGGTGCGTTCAGGTGCAATTTACCGGAAAACGGAACATCCCGATGGTTGGCGACCTCTATTTCAACAGCTCTCTCGGGTGTTTTCTCATTCACCCAGGCACTGGCAGGCATCTTGAAGCCAAGCGCGACGACTTCCTTGCGAATGATCTCCATGGCATTAATCAATGGCACCTTGATCTCGGCAGAATTCCCGGGCTTTGTCACCAGGTCCAGTTCAAGGTTCTCGCTGAGCGCGACGGTAAACTCTTTCCACAGTGCACGGTTTGCCCTGCCTGTTTGCTTGACGATATCGAGGTCTTTCTGGACAGTTTTTCCGTTGATCCGCACGTCAAAAACCCGCTGGCCAGGCTGGTCGTCCGCCAGGGCCGAGAAACCAAGGCGCACGGTGTAAATGCCGTTTCTCTCGCCCGGAACGGTTACCGGGACGATGAATTTTTTAAGTCCGTAAGCGTAGGAATCGAAGAGGAACGGGGCAGGTGTGTTTTCGGTTTCAATGTCGCTGGCACTGCGCCGGCCATACCTGGTGGAATAACCGGGGGACTGTTCGCCCGTCGGGTGAAAGGTCATTATAGGGGCGAGAGTAAGGTGAAGTTTGCTTGGATGCCCATCCCGCACGGGGTTGAACCACAGTTTTCCAGCCTTGTCCCTGCGGTCACCAGAGGCACCAAAATTGATGCGCAGTTCCTTCACCGGAAGGGAACTGCCGGACTGGAAGAACCGGAACGGGATGGCCGGCTCAATTGATACATTGGTCATCGCAATCGTGTATGGGAGTGACCAGGGACAACCGCAGCCGATGTTAAATGGCGGCTTGAGCATCATGCCGCCGCCACTGGATGTATCGGGGTCGCAGGCCTGACGATGGTGCCAGGTCTGATACATGCCGTGGTCACGAAGCACATCGTGGTAACCGAAACCCTTGTTGCGACCGAAGAGGAAGTGCGTCGATCCGCTGTAACCACCGCACTGCTTGTCGTGGCGAACCCAGGTGAAATCGCCCTTGGCACCCGTGATCGGATGTTCCCGCCGCTGGCGCTTGCCGGTTGCCAAGTCAAACGCCCAGGGTTCGGCGTAAATAGTATTGTCGGTGATGACCGGTTCGAACCGGTAGTTGCACTTCCGCTTCCAGAGGAACTTTCCTGTTAAGGCATCATGGACCGCGATACTGTTATCCTTAAACGCGTTCGCACCAAATCCACCCCACCACTTCTCGCCAGAATTATTCAGGAAGAGGACCTTTCCGTTGTGTGCGGCGACGTAGGTGTCGCAATCCTGGACATCCACAGCACGATCATAGAGAATTTTCCCCGTCATGGCATCCATGGCCACGAAACGTTTAATTTGCCGCCGCAACTGGTCGAAGTTCTTGAGGCTTTCGGGGTCGTTCTGCGCCAGGTAGGCTTTTGTCTCAGCGTCGAGTTGCGCGACTTGTTCTGCAGATGGCCCGGCTCGCTTGATGTAGATGAGCCCGTCACCCATTGCAGCCCATCGTTCATATGGAACGCGTTCGCTGTAGAGGCCGAAGGGCTTCTCTTTTCCGGGACCTCCTGCCATCCAGAGCACCTTGCCCGATTCCGTGTCGACAGCATATAAGCAGGTCCAGTCGCCCTGGGTTTCTGTTTTGTCGCCATACCCGGATCGCCAGAACGTCTTGCCGTCCCGGCTGAGCGCGAAATGTCCCATCCGCATCTCCGGAAAGGGCGCAGGGTAACCGCCGATGACTTTCCCGGTCCAGAGGTCAAGGCGCAAGACTCCCTGGTTCTTTTTGCCCGGTTCGACATTGCCATCGGGAATAAACAGGCTGTTGCCTCCGACCGCCATCATTCTGCTATTCCTGTCTGTGCTCCTGCCGCCAAGTGCCAGCACCTTGTTGTAGTGCCAGAGTTTTCGGCCGTTGTAGTGCCAGAGTTTCCGGCCGTTGTAGGCATCGTATCCCTCGACCGTGTTTTCGTCGATCGGGCAAACGAGCACGCCGTTATGGACAAGTGGCGGACGCCCGAGACTGTGTTTTGAATAAGGGGGGCCGTACCAGACAATGCCCAGGGGCGGCTTCAGTGCCGAATCATGGCTGCACATGGTGTTACCGGGATTGCCGTTGGCATGTGTCCATCCGCCTCCGTTGTCGACGGGCGGACGCACGTGGACTGCCCAGCGCATTTCGTGCTGGATTATGGTCTTCCATTCACCGGTTCTTGCCGTGGCCACCCACTGGGAAATGACCTTGTCTTCCTGCTTCCCTCCCAAAAGGGCGATGCCGCGGATCGGCTTCAGCAAGTGCTCCAGTTCCACGGTGTAATCTGGCATCACCCCGCCAACGGCGGCCCGTTCCGAGACGATCAGGTCCGCGAAGTTCGGGGAATACGGCAACCTTGTGCCTGGTTCCCGGAACCATACTGAAATTCGTGAAGCGAGAAGGTTGGCACGGCTGAATCTCCTGCGGGCAGTCTGCGCCTTGTCGGGATCGTCAAAAACAGCGCAAATATACAGGTTGCTCGACTTGGCGAGTGAAAACGCAAGGGCACCGCTGTCGCAGTCAAGGACGAGTGCAAAGCCCTCTTTTTCCAGGCCGAGACCCTGTTCGCCGGGATCATTGGCAGCCAGGATGCGCTGCGCTGCGTGACGACATGCCTGAATATCCTTGTCTTGCACTTGCGTGAAGGGGTCAGGTTCAACTGACTCGTCTACTACACCTCCTCCTTCCTCTCCAGGTGAACCAAAGCAATAGATTGTCCCCTGGCGGGTGGAAACAAACAACCGTCCGCCAGCAACCGCCATCTGATGGGTGCGTTCGGGGATCCTGACCTCCCAGAGGGTTTTGCCATCCCTGGCATCCAGTGCAAAGACAGCTCCGTCCTTGCCTTCCGCCGGTTGCCCCTGTCCCCGGTCCCGGTGCTCGTTAGCAGCATAGTAGACAACGCCTCCGGCATACAAGGTGTCCCTCGAGTCAAAAAGCATGCCTGCCACGCGTTGCCCCCATATTTGCTTGCGCCCGCCATCAGCTTTTCCGTCATCCTTTTTCCAGGCCATGACCGAGTCGTTGCGTGAAGTATAGTGGATGCCTCCTATCACCACGCCCCCATCGTTCTCATTAAGGTATTCCCTGCGGGCATCAATTTCAGGGTCCTGCTCGGAGCTGAGCGAACCGTCAGAGCGCCTGAACTTCACCTGATGCCTGTGGAATCCTTTGAGCTCGGTAGGCAGGACAAGCGATGTCTTTGAAGCAAACAGATGACCGGCAAAGCCATAGCCGGAGCAAACACTCCGCCACTCCCTCTTTCCGGACCTTGCATTGATTGCATTGACATACATGCCGTCATGAGGAAAGACGCCTGCACCGAAATAAGCGCTGCCTTCGTCCACCAGAACGTCGGTACGCACCGGCCAAATTGATGACATGCGGCCAAATGAAATAAACCAGCGGTCATCAGTGACCGGCTTATGTTTCCATACCTGTTCACCGGTCCGGGCATCGAGGCAGTAGACGTGGGCGTCGTCACTGCCAATGTAGATCTTTCCCGCGGCATAATTCGGCGCGCAGGTAATAGCTGCGCCGGTCAGGAATTCCCACCGTTTCTGTCCTGTCTTTGCCTCAAGACAAACTGCACGCCCGTCATGGCTGGTAAAATACACCGAGTCGCCCACGGCGATGATCGGCAACGAGAACCGGGCATGTTCGGGTAGAACCTCCTGGTGGCTTGAACCGAATTTTTTTGTCGATTCCGGGCGCAAGGGCAGATGCCTTGGGGCCAGTCGCGCCTGACGTGAGCGAAAATACCAGATATTCTTTAAGGGAAGCTCAAGTTTCTCACTCGTTACCGCACCACGGCTCGGGTCACGCCGGTAAGTCGGCCAATCCTCAGCCAATGTCGTCGCGCTCAGGCAGCCCAAGGCAAGTAAAGGATAAATCTTCTGGCGCATTTTTCCTATTGCTTGACGACGGGCACAACCTTCAGCAGTTCACCGTCGCCAGGAGTCAGGTGCAGTATGCCGGATCGCCTTTCACCCCCGGCATCAAGCGGCATTGGCTTCCACTTCCCCGTCTTCCCGTCCATTTGCTCCACAGCGCCAACCAGAAGCCGGGAGCCGGAGGGGTGGCGCCATGCATCCTCGATGAGGGTGCCAGCGATGGAGGCTCCGTCCCTGAAGCCCCAGAGGCCGGCAAGGATACCGGCTGAGAGAGCTATCAGGCCGCAGGTCATGCGGCCGAAGCCCCTGATGATACCGATGACTCCGGAGATCGAGATATCGAAGGATGTGATCGCTAGCATTTCAGGAGGATGAAACCGGTTAAGGATGTGCGGAGGATTCCAGTCCGCATTGGGCTCTCTGGCGAAGCAGGTGGTCGCAGATGACAAGGGTGGACATTGCCTCAACCATCGGTACGGCGCGCGGCAGCACACAGGGATCATGCCTGCCACGACCCTTGAGTTCAGTATCCGAGCCTGTGTTGCTGACGGTTGGTTGCTCTGTCATGATGGTGGCGGTGGGCTTGAAGGCAACCCGAAAGCCGATGGACTCCCCGTTGGATATGCCTCCCTGGATTCCCCCGGAGTGATTGGTGTGGGTGCGCACGCGTCCGTGATCCATGTAAAAGTGATCGTTATGCTCCTCACCGGTAAGCAGGGTGCCCCCGAAGCCGGAGCCGATCTCGAATCCCTTGGTGGCAGGCAGGCTCATCATCGCCCTGGCGAGGTCCGCCTCCAGTTTGTCGAAGACGGGTGCACCGAGTCCCGGCGGGCAGCCTCGAATGACAGCCTCGATGATGCCCCCCAGGGAGTTGCCTTCGTCCCGGGCCTCCTTGATGAGATCAATCATTTCCTCGACCCTGGCAGAGTCGCCGGTGCGCACGATATTGCTTTCGATCTGCTCGGCGGTCACCGTGTCCGGGTCAACCTCGGTCCGCAGGTCACGAATGGTGGAGACCCAGGCGAGGATCTCGATGCCGGGAGCAAGAGTGTCGAGGACCTGGCGGGCAATGGCAGCGGCAGCAACCCGTCCAATGGTTTCCCGGGCGGAGGCTCTCCCACCTCCCTGCCAGTTCCGGATTCCGTACTTTGCGTCGTAAGTGTAGTCGGCGTGGGAGGGCCGGTATTTGGTGGCCATTTCCTCGTAGGCTGCGGGACGCGCATCCTTGTTGCGCACCAGGACGGCTATGGGTGAACCGAGGGTCTGCCCTTCGAAGACGCCGGAGAGGATTTCACATTGATCGGCTTCGTCGCGGGGCGTGACGATCTTGCTCTGACCGGGTCGTCGCCGGTCGAGTTCGCGCTGGATCTGCTCTTCAGAGAGGGGAATGCGGGGTGGACAACCGTCAACCACGACTCCTACCCCGCCGCCGTGGGATTCACCCCAGGTCGCGATCTGAAAGCAGCGTCCGAAGAAACTGGACATCACTGGCAGTTTAGGGGACTTGGATTATCAAGGCAATCCCTGCGTGAGCATGATCAGTAAAGCATTGGTTGTGCAGGTGATCCTGGCGGAAGGAGATCTCACCGGGAGCAGGGATGGACTTGGATCAACTTCGGGAGGGGATTATGATTCGGCTTCAGACTGAAACATGGGAGCGACTGATCGCAGGAGG
>DMYM01000404.1:0-1405 GCA_003483645.1 Verrucomicrobiales bacterium | reverse complement strand
TCGCAGGAGGGAGAGAATATACCCTGCGAACATCTGAAGCGGTGCGGTTCTGAGTCTTGAGATTTCAAGGCAGCTTTACCTTGTGGGGTGGGATTTGCCTGTTAGCTTAATGTGCAGTATAGCCAGTGGTAGTCATGGAAGTTTCGCTTGATTGTCCAGTTCTCGTCCTGAATCGGCTCTGGCAACCGATTCATACATGTTCGGTCAAGCGGGCGTTGAGGCTGGTTTGCCTGGGGCATGCTCAAATCGTGCAGACTGACGGAGAGTCCTGCTACCAGACGCATGACCTGATTTCGTGGGCGGAACATTCCGCCAGCCATCTTGCCGGGGAACTGATTCGGACGGTGCGGCATGCCTTTCGCATTCCCAAGATCATCGTGCTGGCTCTCTATGATCGTATCCCGCGAAAGGAGGTGAAGTTCACCCGGCACAACATCTTCCTGCGCGACAAGTTTACCTGTCAGTATTGCAGCAACAACTTCTCGGAGCGCGACCTGAACCTCGATCATGTAGTTCCCCGGGACAAGGGAGGCAAGACGACCTGGGAGAATATCGCGACTTCCTGCATTCGCTGCAACACCCGCAAGGCGAACAAACTGGCTCACGAAGTGGGCATGCGATTGCTGCGCAAACCGGCTACTCCCCGGTGGCGACCGCTCTTCGGGATGCGTTCGGGGACGCCTGCCGATGAGAGTTGGACGCAGTTTATGTATCCGGATCGCGAGAAAGTCTCCGTGAGTGGATGAACGCGGTGTCTGGAAAGTGCTGCCACTTTATCCCCCGATGACCCAGAGAATCGGGTTGGGCCAGAAGCCAAAGAGGATGGTAAGGAGGGTGAGGCTTACAATGGCGAGTCGGCTAATGCGGGGAATCGCGATCGTGCTGTCGGTGCGTGGGGCGCGCCAGTAAATGGAGCGGACGACCTTGAGATAGTAGTAAAAGGAGGCGGCCACTCCGACGAAGCCGATACCGACGCCCAACCAGAGTGCCTTGGTGGTGGCAGCCGAGGTGATGGCCAGTTGAAAGGCAAGGAACTTGCCGATAAAGCCAGCGGTGAGGGGCAGTCCCGCCAGGGCAGAGAGGAGGACGGTGCTGCAGAAGGCGAGGAGCGGATTTCGTTGGCCGAGTCCTTCGAAGGCCGAAATGTCGTCACTTCCCTCGGAATTCCGGACGACTACCAGGACGAAGAAGGCGCCGAGGGTAATGATGAGATAGGTAGCGAGGTAGAGGGAGACGACCTGCGGAGTGCTGAGTGAATGTTCACTGCCGGGGTTCCAGGCGACGATCGGGAGGAGGATGAATCCGGCGTGGGCAATGGAAGAGTAGGCGAGGAGACGCTTGAAGTTGTTCTGTGGGATGGCGGCCAGGTTGCCTGCCAGGAGGGTGAGGCTGGCGGGGTGGGATC
>DMYM01000145.1 GCA_003483645.1 Verrucomicrobiales bacterium | reverse complement strand
TCAACTACGAACTCGGCAAGGGGATGTCGCTGGAAGCCGGCGCACGGGCGGAACTTGTCGAGGCCAGCTTGGACCGGGTCAAGGCGCCCAATCCTGCCTTTGGAATCCCGGCCGTTGTTCTCAGGGAGAACCGGCATGAAGGGTATTTCTCCCCCACCGCAGGGGCGTCCTATCAGGTGAATGAGAATCTCACTGCATTCGTGCGTTCCGGTCTCGGGATCAAGCCACACGGCTACTCGGCCTTCAGCGACGAGTTGGCTACCGCGGCCTTTGATGAAGAGCGCAACTGGTCCAATGAGATCGGGCTCCAATTCCGGAATGAAGAGAGCCGGATGAATGCGGTAGTGCGTGCGTTCTGGAACGAGATTGAGGATTATCAGCTCAATGCACAGAACCCGCGTTCGACCGACTTCGTGGTGGTGAACGCCGACGAGGTGCGATCCCGTGGCGTGGAGGCGGAGTTGCAGTGGCGCCCGATCGAGCCCCTTCTCCTGCACGGGACGGCAGGCTACACGGACGTCCAGTTCGAGGATTATACCGATGCCTTCACCGGTGCCGACCGTGCCGGCAATGCGGTCCCCTTCATCCCGGAGTTCACTGCGAGCGCCGGATTTCGTTACGACCTGGCCGGGGGATTCTTTGTCGGGTCATCGGTTCGTGCGACGCTGGACACCTACTACGATGCCGCCAATACGGAGGCTTTCAGCGAGGCAGGCAGCTGGGTCTGGGATGCACAGGTGGGTTACGAGCAGGAGAACTGGTCGGTCACGGTGTTCGGGCGGAACCTGCTGGACGAGGGCTACTATACCTTCATGAATCCGCAGATCGCGGCCGGAACTCCCGGGGATCCCCAGTTGTTCGGGATTCGCGTGGATCTGGATATCTGGTAACGGGTCCGCCCCCGAATCCTTCCTCTCCTGCTCATAGATGCAGGAATTAAGGAAAAGGAGCGTGTGTTATTCCGCGTAGAAAACGATCCATGACGCCCTTAAGGTTTCCGCTGCCCGGCAAATCACCCTTCCATCATTATCCGGAGATGAAACTCAACCCAGCCTTCCCTCTGATTGTCAGCCTCGGCCTGGTTCCGATCATCTCTTCCTGCGGGGACGGTGGTGCGGATGCGGGTGGCGATCCGGGTGCCGGCGGGAAGGTGGGTGTCAGCGAACCCCTTTCCCAGGGCGAAGACTGGCCGACCTGGGGCCGTGATTCGACCCGAAACATGGTGGGCCATGCCAGGAACCTTCCGGTGGAGGTGAATCCTGGGGAGATGGACGACGAAACCGAGGAGATTGATCTCAAGACCGCGAAGAACATCCGCTGGATCGCCAAGCTCGGATCGCAGTCCTACGGGAACGTTTCTGTTGCCCAGGGCAGGGTCTTCGCGGGCACCAACAACGATTCACCGCGTGACAAGCGCAACGTGGTGGATCGTGGCAACCTGATATGCCTTGATGAGAAAACCGGAGAGTTTCTCTGGCAGTTGATCGCCCCCAAGCATGCGGCCCTGAAGGCAAGCGACTGGGAATACGTGGGCATCTGCTCCTCGCCCGCCATTGAGGAGGACCGGGTCTGGGCGGTGACGAATCTTGGGGAGGTGATCTGCCTGGACATGAACGGCCTGGCGAACGGCAATGACGGTCCCTTCAAGGACGAGCAGAAGTATTACGGGGCCGGGTATGCCGGTCTGGACAAGGCCCGGGATGTCACCGTGGAGGGGGAGACCCGGACCCTCTCGGACGAGCACGCCACCCTGGTGGAAAGCCTGACCAAACAGATCGAGGGGGGACTGGAGGGCGACGCTCTCAAGGCTGCGCTGAGTCGTCGTAAGAGCACTTTCGCGGAAGGCGCCCCCAGGATCGACAACACCTACGCAGATATTCTCTGGATCTTTGACATGCGCGACGCGGACAAGGGAGTGGGCGCTTTCCCGCACAACGTGTCGAGCTGTTCCCCCCTCGTGCATGGCGATATTCTCTACACCGCCACGTCCAACGGGGTAGACTGGTCGCACACCAACATCCCGGGGGAATCCGTTCCGGGGCTCATCGCGCTCGACAAGAACACCGGCAAGCTGCTGGGCAAGGAGGTCTCCGGTGTTTCGGAACGGGTGCTGCATGCCAGCTGGAGTTCGCCTGCCATCGGCAAGGTCAAGGGCAGGGACATGCTCATCTGGGGCGGAGGCGATGGCTTTGCCTACGGGTTTGACCCCATCCCGGTGAGGGACGGGGAGAGGGGAGTCCCCATCCTGAGGGAACTCTGGCGTTACGACGGGAACCCGCCGCACTACCGTCACAAGGAGGACGGCTCGCCCATCAAGTATGCCACCTTCAAGGGTCCCAATGAGATCATTGGAACCACCGTGATTCACGACGGACTCGTCTACATCGTAACCGGTCAGGATCCGGAGCACGGCGACGGGGTGGGCATGCTGAGTTGCCTCGATCCCAGCGGGACGGGGGACCTGAGCGGAAAAGCGATCTGGACCTACGGGTATGGGGATGGCTCCGGAATCGGCCGCGCCATCTCCACCCCGGTCATCACGGACGACGGTCTGGTCATCTGTGCGGAATACGACGGGGATATCCACTGCGTGGATGCCAAGACCGGCAAACCCTGCTGGGTGCACGAAACCGGAAGCCGGGTGTGGGCCTCCACCCTGGTGGCGGACGGCAAGGTCTACCTTGGCACGGAGGATGGCGAGGTCGTGATTCTGGGGGCCACCAGGGAAAAGGAGCATCTTGGGACCATCGAGCTCCACGCCCCGATCTACAGCTCTGCAGTGGTGGCCAACAACACCATCTACCTGGCGAGCCAGACGCACCTTTATGCTATCGGGAGGCCCAGATAGCCGCCGTGCGGGAGGCGGAATCCTGCCTTCGGCCGGGACTCCGCATCCGTGTT
>DMYM01000270.1:1007-2658 GCA_003483645.1 Verrucomicrobiales bacterium | reverse complement strand
CTGGAGGGAACCCTTCCATCCCTCGGCACGGTGGAAAACTACCGTCAGCTTGCCGAGAGCGCCGGTCTCGCCGTGGTCGCCTGCCGCGATCTCACGGAACTGGTTGAGCCGACCTGGAAACTCATCGCGCGGCGGGTCCTGCGCGCCCTTCCTCAAACACGTTTTCTGGGTCCCGCCCTGGGGCTGGCTTTACGCCGTCCCCCTCTGGTCTTCACCATCCCCGCCATGATCCTCGCCTACCGCACGGGCGCCCTCCGCTATACGGCCTTCTGGCTGGAGAAACAATCGTGAGGCCCCGCTGGCCGGCGCCCATCCCCTACCACTCCACGTGCACGTGCGTCCGGTGCCCCGGTATTCCCGGTCCGCGCACCTCGCGCGCTCCCAACTGGCGGCATCTCCTCATGAAACCCTTCACATGGGGGTTCTCCCACCCGACCTTGATCCCATTGATGTAATCGACATCAAAGGCCGCTCCTTCGTAGTGGCGCGATTTGCCGCTATGCGAACCACCCGCAAGCTCCGTCACCCGGAACGACCAGCCGGAACGGGTCAGGTAGTGCATGGCCCACAAGACGCGGTTGTCGAGATAGGCTGATCCGCCGGGAGCCCGCTGATAGGAACTGCGCCTTGACCGCTGGCCCCGCTCCGCCTGGCGCATATTGTCAACGGCAGTGGCATTATCACGCCGACCGCTTACGTGAAAGTTGGCCAGACCCACTCTCGGATTACGCAGGAGCGAATAAGCCAGCGTCTGGCGCACCGAAATCGACTGTGAGGACCCCAACGAACCGGAGCTGCATCCTCCACTCAGCAGGACTCCGGCAAGAACCATGATCGCAATGGCCAGGGATGCAGTCCCTCTCACGCGACCACTCTATCACAGGAACAGCCCTGGTGACAATCAGAGGTGCGCATCTTGATACCGGGAAGATCCCCTGATCCACGGCTTGCCTGACCCGCGATGGGAGTTTACCACCCCGCATGGCCAAGGGATACGACGTGAATCAGGAGCGCAGGCAGGCCCTCTCCCTCTTCGGAAAGGATCTCGCCCGCCGGGCCAAGTCGAAGTGTGAACTGACCCAGGCCAGTGGAGTCCCCCTGGTCACCTATGAGATCCCGCCCGTCCCCAACGACCCCGACTTTGAGCGCTGTCTCCTCGTCAGCGAGGACGTCCTGGCACAACTGGAACAACCACGGAGCCTTCGTCCCGGCGAGTGGCGTCATCTCAACGAAGTCATCTGGTCAGACATCCCTGCCGTCCAGGCCATGGCCCTGCGCATCCTCCACCACCTCGCCCCCGCCGAACCCTGGGCGCAGAACCTCATTGAGGAATCCTACCTCGATCCCGGGGTGGAAGCACTGGCCAACGAGGCCCCCTTGTGAATTCCCCTGGATGAACAACGCCCCCGCACCGGGAAAACTGCAAACCAAGCCTTACCCCTCCACTCCGAAGAAGTCACGCAGGACATCGCGGTGGACCGGACGTTTGAAGGGCGGAAGCCACTGCAGGTCAAAGAGCGATGGCTTTACCCAGGTGTGGCTGCGAAACTCGCGGGGCTCCTGGTTCACGTTGATGGGAGGCGCCCCCTCCTTCAGGCGGCAGAGGAAATACGTCTGCGTCTGCCCGTCGAACTTTCCCTTCCTGCCCTTC
>DMYM01000270.1:501-689 GCA_003483645.1 Verrucomicrobiales bacterium | reverse complement strand
CCCTTCCTGCCCTTCTTGCTCTTCTTGACCTCTGGCGGGAAGAGGTAGCAGTAGCCGTCCCGGGACTCGAGCACCTCGTAGCTGGAAGGTGGCAAACCGACCTCCTCCTCCACCTCACGGTGCAGGGCCTCCAGCGGAGACTCTCCCTCGTCCATCCCTCCCTGCGGAAACTGCCAGGCCCCCTCGAT
>DMYM01000270.1:0-159 GCA_003483645.1 Verrucomicrobiales bacterium | reverse complement strand
TTCAAGCGTTCGCAGATCAGGAGTTGATCGTGGTCATCAAGAAGCAGGAACGCCACATTGGGACGATAGGTCGGCACGAACAAAGAAAAGCGGTTCGCACCGCCTCCTACAATCGAGAACTGCAGGGGATATCCCCCAAACGATCCTTTGACGCGCCCG
>DMYM01000357.1 GCA_003483645.1 Verrucomicrobiales bacterium | reverse complement strand
GGGATTGATGATTACTACCGCTTTCGGGCCATCTTTGATCCGGTATTCCCGCTCGACAACTGGAAGCAACCGGGAAGCCGCCTCGTGGACATGACCTCGGCAGAGGTCAATGAAGAGAGGGCCAGCATTGAAGAGGAGGCGAAGAAGGAAGAGGATGCCATGAAGGAGCGTCGTCGCAGTCACTGTGCGGAGATCCTGGAAAAGAAGCTGGCGGATGTGCCGGAGAGCGACCGGGAAGAGACCCGTCAGGCCGTGTTCACCGGGGAAGAGAAGAGGACCCAGCGACAGAAGGATCTCCTGGAGGCTTACCCCATGGTGAAACCGGTGAACTTTATCAGTGGGTTGCTGGTGGAGTATGACAACGGGGCCCACCAGCGTTTCGAGAAGGAGAAGGAGAAGGTGACCGCCATCCGGACAAGGAAACCGCCCCTGCGCATGATTATGGCGACCACCGAACCGGATGGGGATCTTCCCGTGAGTAGAATCTTCTTCCGGGGGAATCCCGAGAGTGCGCGCGAGGTGGTAGGCCCGGCGGAACTCATGGTAATCCAGCGTGGGATGAACGAACTGAGAATTCCCGGAGGCGACTCCGCCCCGGCCCCGAGGGAGCAGGCAAGCTCCTCGGCCCTGTCCGGGTCCGGCGTTCTGCCGGTCAGTAACGGCCTGCAGCTCCACCTTGACGCGGGCTCCTTTGACGCACCGGACGGAATTGTAAAGGGGTGGCCGGACCTTTCCGGAAACGACCGCACGGCAGTGGCCACCGGTCAACCCCAGCAGTTCGGCAAGGCTCTCAACGGGCGCCCGGCCATCCGACTCGATGGCAAGAATGACTTCCTTCGCACCAAATCGGGGGCCGGGCATCTTGCGGGTGACTTCACCATGGTGCTCGTGCTGCAGTTCAATGACCTCGCCCGGCACCAGATGGCCCTCATGTGGGGCGACGAGTCCCAGGGCAAACGCCGCGCCTTCTGGAAAACCGACAAGAACAAGTTCAGCTTCAATGGCTACGGCGCGGACATGGTGGGCAGTGCGGACCTCAAGCGGAGCGTCCCCGTGGTCGCCATCATCACCCAGCAGGGCTCCAACAACGACACCCGTTTCCGCCTTAATGGCAAGGACGGAGGGGGCGGAGGAGTGAGCCTTTCCGGTTTCCAGAACAAGGCCATCACCATCGGGGCCAACAACGCGGGCGCGGAGAAAACCGCGGCCGACTTCGCGGAAGTCCTCGTCTACGACCGCGCCCTTGATGCCAACGAACAGGCTGCGGTCGGATTCCATCTCGGCACCAAGTACAAGATCGACGGCGAATGGAACCCCGCTCCCGCCGAAATCATGGCTCTTGCCGCCAAACCCGGAAACGATCGCAGCGAGGAGGAACGGGGGAAACTCTTCTCGCACTTCATCAATTACGTCCACCAGGAGTCGCGGGATCTCTTCCGCGAACTGGAGGCCGGGGTTGCGGAAACCAGGAAGCAACTCGACCAGGTCGACAAGTCCCTCCCCACCACCATGGTGATGGTCGAGATGGAGAAGCGCAAACCGGCCCACATCCTCATGCGTGGCGACTTCCGCCGACCGGGCGAAGAGGTCCAACCGGACGTGCCGGCCATCTTCCCCCGCCTGCCCGCCAACCAGCCCCGCAACCGCCTCGGACTGGCCTACTGGCTCACTGATCCCGAACATCCCTTGGTGGCCCGGGTGATGGTGAACCGCCTCTGGAAACAGCTCTTCGGCACCGGACTGGTGAAAACCCTCGGGGACTTCGGCACCCAGGGGGAACGCCCGAGCCATCCGGAGTTGCTGGACTGGCTTGCCGCCGACTTCATCGAGCATGGCTGGGACGTCAAGCGACTCCAACGTCTCATGCTCACTTCCGCCACCTATCGGCAATCGTCAGTCAACCGACAGCGCTACCGGACCCGTGACCCCGGCAACCGACTCCTCTCCCGCGCCCCCCGCTTCCGTCTCTCGGCCGAGGAAGTCCGCGACGGCGCGCTCTCCATCAGCGGACTCCTTAATCCCACCCTCGGCGGACCGAGCGTCTTTCCCTACCAGCCCGCGAACTACCTCAGCAGCATCGGCAAGGGATGGAAGGAGAGCAGCGGCGCGGCCCTCTACCGCCGGGGGCTCTACACCTTCTGGCGCCGCACCATGCTCTACCCCACCTTCCAGATCTTCGATGCTCCCAGCCGCGAATTCTGTTCCGTCAACCGCCCCCGCACCAACACCCCGCTGCAGGCCCTCGTCACCCTGAATGATCCCTCCTTCGTGGAAGCTGCCCGCCTGTTCGGGCAACGCATCCTCTCGGAGGGAGGAAGCAACGACCAGGACCGCCTCACCTTCGCCTTCACCCTCGCCACCTCCCGGCCCCCGCAGGAAACCGAGTTGAAGGTCCTGTCCGCTACCCTCACCGAGCAGCGGGAGGAGTTCCGTGTTCATCCCGACCGCGCCGCGCAACTCATCAGCAATGGAAAGTCCACCCCTGCGGAAGGTGCCGATCCCGTCGAACTGGCCGCCTGGACCGCGGTGGGCAACATCCTCCTCAATCTCGACGAAACGATTACCCGCGAGTGACCGATGAGCGAATACCAGGATCCCCACACCCGCCGCACCTTCCTCGCCCGCACCTCCTGCGGCCTGGGCGCGGCCACCCTGGCCCACCTCTTCGCCTCCCGCACCACGGCGCCCGCCGCCGGACTGTCCGGCTTTCCCAATTTCACTCCCAAGGCCAAGCGCGTCATCTATCTCTTCATGAACGGCGCGCC
>DMYM01000292.1:851-2770 GCA_003483645.1 Verrucomicrobiales bacterium | reverse complement strand
ACCACCGCGCTGATCCCCGGCCGCGCCGCGCCGCGCCTCATCAGCGACGCACAGGTCGCCTCGATGCGCCCGGGCAGCGTGATCGTCGACCTGGCCACCGAGCAGGGTGGAAACTGTGAACTCTCGGAGACTGGTAAGGTGGTGGTCAAACATGGGGTGACCCTTGTTGGCTACACGGACCTGCCCAGTCGCCTGGCGGCCCAGTCGAGCCAGCTTTATGGCACAAACCTGCGTCACCTTCTTACTGATCTCAGCCCGGAAAAGGATGGGACGGTCGATGTGAACATGGAGGACGAGGTCATCCGGGGCACCACCGTGATCAAGGATGGGGAGATCACCTGGCCACCGCCTGCACCCAAGCTCTCGGTTGCTCCCAGGAAGGAGGAAGCGGAGAAGGAGCCTCCACCTTCCGATCCGGAACCGGCCAGGAAGCCGACGGCACTTGGGGCAGTAATTCCTCTCGTGCTTGGGGGGCTTGCCCTCCTCGGGCTGGGTGCGGTGGCTCCGGATATCTTCATGGAGCAGTTCACTGTCTTCATCCTGGCCTGCTTCGTGGGCTACATGGTGATCTGGAACGTGACGCCCGCACTACACACGCCACTCATGAGCGTGACCAACGCGATCAGCAGCATCATCATCATCGGGGCGCTCCTGCAGATCTCTTCCGGGAGCAACTGGATCATGTGGCTGGCAGCGGTCGCGATCCTGATCACCAGTGTCAACATCGTAGGGGGCTTTGCGGTCACCCGGCGCATGTTGGAAATGTTTCGCAGGGAGTAGGGAGGACACGACATGGACTGGGAACAAATCTTCACGGGAGCGCGAGACGCAGCCTATCTGGGCTCCATCGTCCTTTTCATCCTGGCATTGGGAGGACTGAGCCACCCCGAGACCGCGCGGCGTGGAAACCTCTACGGGATTCTCGGGATGTCCGTTGCGCTGATTGCCACCCTGGCGTTCATCACGGGGAACCACGTGTTGCTGGTTGGCGGACTCGTGGCAGGTGGAGCGACCGGCTTTGTGCTGGCCCGCCGGGTCCAGATGACCCAGATGCCCGAGTTGGTGGCCATCCTGCACAGCCTGGTAGGCCTCGCCGCCGTGCTGGTTGGCTTCGCCACCTTTCTCGATGTGGATGGTCACCAGTATGATGGGGCCGAGAAGACCATCCACGACGTCGAGATCTACCTCGGGATCCTGATCGGGGCGGTGACCTTCTCGGGTTCAGTGATCGCCTTCCTCAAGCTGAGCGGCCGCATCGGTGGGAAGCCGCTCACCCTCCCGGCCCGGCACTGGCTCAACCTGGGACTGCTCATCGTGACCATCGTGGTGGGCGTCATCTTTGTCAGGCAATCCGCAGATGGCGAGGGGTTGCAACCCCTCCTGATCATGACGGTCATTGCCCTTCTCTTCGGCATCCACATGGTGATGGCCATCGGGGGCGCCGACATGCCGGTGGTGGTCTCCATGCTGAACAGTTACTCGGGTTGGGCGGCGGCGGCCACGGGATTCATGCTCAACAACAACCTCCTCATCGTGGTGGGGGCACTGGTGGGATCCAGCGGCGCCATTTTGAGCTACATCATGTGCCGGGCCATGAACCGCAAGTTCCTCGCGGTCATAGCGGGCGGCTTTGGCAGCTCAGGGGGAAAGGTGGCAGCCGGCGCGGCCGGGGAACAGGGTGAGGCGGTCTCAATAACAGCGGAGGAAACCGCGGAGGTGATGGCGGAGGCCCGGGAAGTCATGATCATTCCCGGCTACGGGATGGCGGTGGCCCAGGCCCAGCACACCGTGAACGAGATGACCAAGGCCCTGCGAGGGAAGGGGGTCAACGTGCGTTTCGGGATTCACCCGGTGGCCGGCCGCATGCCGGGCCACATGAACGTGCTTCTGGCGGAGGCGAAGGTTCCCTACGACATCGT
>DMYM01000292.1:0-511 GCA_003483645.1 Verrucomicrobiales bacterium | reverse complement strand
TCGAGATGGACGAGATCAACGACGATTTTCCGGACATCGATGTCTCGGTGGTCATCGGTGCCAACGATATTGTCAATCCGTCCGCCCTTGACGAGCCTGACAGTCCCATCGCAGGGATGCCGGTGCTCGAATGCTGGAAGGGCAAAACCACCATCGTGCTCAAGCGCTCCATGGCCACCGGTTATGCCGGAGTGGAGAACCCGCTCTTTTTCAAGGAGAACACCCGCATGCTCTTTGGTGATGCACGGGAGAGCCTGGAGAGTGTGCTGAAAGCCCTGGTCTCTTAAGGGTAACGCCTCCCCCTGCCGGTAGCGGGAGAGAGGGGAGTTTCCCGCCGCCGATCCGGGGCTCACGGGTCGGGGACCCGGATCTGCGGACAGGCTCCCTGGCTGGCGACGTTCACGCCGGCCGCAGCCGCCTGGCAGGCATTGGAGTAGGTTCTGCCGTCGCATCCACAAACCGGCCTGAACTCGCGGGTGCAGGCCAATGGGCGTGGTTGGCAGATTCCCGG
>DMYM01000505.1 GCA_003483645.1 Verrucomicrobiales bacterium | reverse complement strand
CCGTTGACCGTGATGGTTCCCGTCCGTAATCCGGTTTCTGGGTCCTCGACTAACTGACCCAAGGCAGGGAGGGCGGCACAGGCAAAAACTGCAAGAAGAGTTTGGAGCGGTTTCATAGTAGCCTAGCCCTACCACGCCAGAAGGGAGGACAGCAAGCCACGAGCCCCTCACACCGCCCAGATCTGCGCGTGTTGCGGCAGACTGGAGGCAATGGGTTGAATTTCCCCCTGAGTCATCCGGGCCCACAGGCGGTCTGAGGGGGCGTGGCAACGGCCTCATTGACCTGCGCAATGATGCCGCTGAAAGAAGGGCCTCTCCAAGGACAGGGCGGAAATCCTGAAGATGAGGAAGAACCGCTTCGCCAACTGGAAAAATGAAATGCAGGCGGCTGAACCCCAGATGATACCGGTACGAAACGTTACTTGAAGATCTCTCCCCTGGTCGCGTCACCTTCCTGGTCGAGAATCTGCACGCTCACCACTGTTCTCTGACTGGGCAATCGCCACTTCCAGATCAACTCCTTTTCCTGAGTCACTTCAATAAGATGATGACTTCCCTGATAGAAACTAATAACCGTGTTTCCATTCGGCAGACGATTCAATCCCGTCATGAACCCCATCTTAATTCCGGGCACGTCTGCCCGCTCCAACTTCCAGACAATCTTATCGTTCTCATCGACTTCCACTGCCATCGCCCCTGCGCCCGTGCTGAAGAGAGTGTTGCCATTATCGAGACGGGTCACAGCATGAGCTTTTGACATCTTAACTCCGGGCAGATCCCGGATGACACGCACGGTCTTACCGGTCGGATCAATTTCGCGAATCTCATCATCGCAGGAGATCATGCACAGGTAATTTCCGCTCTTAAGTTTTCTGCACATCCGGTATCGCTTGTGCAGATTATTATTCCTGGACGCCACCGACACCTCTTTCACGACCTTCCCCTCCCTGCTGACCTCGATTAATCGGGATAGGCCATTCTGTGCGATCAGAATACTTCCATCCGCAAGCGGTTGGCAGGTATGGATTTCATCTTTCGCTTCGGTAGAACTCCATTCGAACACCTGCTTGCCGGCCTTGTCGTAGATTTTCACCCCCCGATTCCAGGCAAAGAGCACCTCTCCATTCGGAAGTGCCCAGACATCATTGGGGTTCCGCGCCTTAAAGACGTGTTTTCTTTCCCCGGCCTTATCAACGACACAGATTTCTCCCTTCGAGAAATCCGCACATACAAAATTGTATTTTGGTCCATCAACGACCTCGCCGAAAAGACCAGCCATCATACATGCCATCAACAAAAGGACAGTTTGATTCAAGTTCATGCCCTTGTTGGACGTCACGTCCGAGATGACGTCAAGAACGATTCATTTATCTCTAATTACCACTGTGTCAGTTCCTCCGATCCCTATCTACCCTCATGCTGCGGAGCCCGGGGAAGCAACACCCCCGCTGCTTCATGGGATCGGGATCAGGAGAAATGCCGGGGGGAAGGGGTGACCGGTGGCTGCTTCACACGGAACCGGTGGTTTCTGAAATCTTTCCACGGGGACAAGGGTTTCCCAGGGTTTCTTCAGGAACCACGCGATGGCTCGTATCCCCTGACCAAACCCGTGCGGTAGCGCTGAGCTTGCCTCGACCGGCCAACTTGGTAGAACAACGGCCCTTCATGTTTTCGATAATGAGTCGAGCACTCTGTTTCCTGACCCTAGTATTGGCAACGACCGAGGCTCACTCTGCCGACTGGCCGATGTGGCGTTATGACTTTGAGCGCACCGCTGAAAGCCCACAACAGCTCCCTGATCATCTGGACCTGCTCTGGCACCGCGACCTTCCACCTCCGCAACCCGCCTTCAACGATATCAGGCTCCAGTTCGATCGCGGTTATGAACCTGTCGTCATGGGTTCCAGGCTCTTCCTCGCATCCAATTCTGAAGATAAGGTCTCAGCGTTCGACACAAATTCAGGAGAACTGCTCTGGCAATTCTTCTGCAATGGGCCAGTTCGCCTCGCACCGGCAGCTTGGAATAGCCGGGTATTTTTTGGATCCGATGATGGGAATTTTTACTGCGTGGGAGCCGATACAGGAAAACTGGCATGGAAATTCAAGGCTGTCCCATCTGAGAGAAAACTCATCGGGAACAAGAGGCTCATTTCGGTATGGCCGATCCGCGGAGGCCCGGTTCTTAAAGATGGGCGCATCTATTTTGCAGCCGGAGTCTGGCCCTTTGAAGGAGTATTTCTGTACTGTCTTGATGCCACAACCGGTGAACAGATCTGGGTCAACGACAGTGCCGGTCATCTTTACGGACAGCAACCGCACAATGCGGTTGCCCTCGGCGGCATCGCTCCGCAGGGTTATCTCCTGATCAATGAGGGAGACCTCGTGGTCCCTTGCAGCAATGCATATCCAGGTCACTTCGACCTCGAAACCGGAAAACTCAAGGAATTCAAACTTCCTCTCGCCGGTCGTTATCCAGGCGGATGGTACGTTTCGCTCCAGGGAAAGTCCGAGCAAAAGAAAACCAAACGCAAAAGCTTGCTCGCCGATATCGGCGTGAACGTCGTGCGTCACGAAGACCGCATGCGGTCAGAAGGCAATCCCGAGATTCGCACCACCATCCGCGCGGGAGATCGAAAGTTTCGCTTCGGGGAAGGATTCCCAGGAGTTGAAGGGGAGATTTACTCCATGATTGCAGCGGACAACAAACTATTCATATCGACTGTAGCGGGAGGAATCTACGTTTTCGGGAAAGCAGGCGAAGGGGCAGCCCGGCACTGGCCCGGCGCTGAACCTGAACCACCAGGGAGTTCTACCCTATCGGCTGAACTTCTCTCCACAGTCTCCCATTATGGATATGCCGTATTCCTCGGTGCTCCAGAGCTGTCCACCCTCCATCACCTCGTGACCGAAACCGATTTGCACCTCATCGTAGTCGAATCAGAAGAAGCCCGGGTGGAGGCGCTACGCTCGCAACTCCTCAATCTTGGCATACCCCGCTCTCGCGTTGCGGTCAGTCTTGAGGAGCCGGAAACCTTCAAAATGCCGCCCTACTTCGCCAATCTCATTTTCATCTCAGATCAAACCGCAGTGGATTCACGGGAGCGCGTCTTTGAGTCCGTGCGGCCTTACGGGGGAAAGCTCATCTCACAGACCCCCTCAGGCCTGCGGACCAGGGTGCGGACAGGCTCTCTCCCTGGCAGCACCAACTATCAGGGTGATTTTACGCAGAGCCCGGACGCCCTCGTGAAAGCGCCCCTCGGAGTCCTTTGGTTCGACGACACTCTCGGGCACTTCAAACGTTCACCGCAGCCAAAGATCGTAGATGGGATCATGGTCTCCACCAGCAAGGATTGGCTCGATTCCTCCACTCGAGAACGCACGATCGACTACCGTCTCCTGCCCCCTTCCTTTTCTGATGTCTATACCGGTCGCATCCTCACGGAGTTCGAAACTCTGACCCTGAAGC
>DMYM01000365.1 GCA_003483645.1 Verrucomicrobiales bacterium | reverse complement strand
GGGAGGGCCCCGGGGGTCAGGCGACCCGGAGGGGACGGAGGGACGCTCGTCCGGTCGACCGTCTTGCGATCAGGCGATGGGAAGCGACCGGTTGCCGGGAAAGTGGCGCCCGAGCGGAACACTGCGAGGAGATTCTCTCAAGGGGTAGCCCGGAAAGACTGACGCGCGCGGGCCTGAAGTTACCGGACATTGGGCGCCGGCGATGAAGCAGGACGACGCAACCGGCGCACGCGCCAAGAAAAGGATAGGAGGGCTCGGGAACAGGCATGGAAGTGAGGATCAGGTCGGCAGAGTGCTGTTCCACCGACTCGCCCTCGGTATCGCTCCAGTTGAGGGTGATGATGATCGTTCCGTCCGGAAGTTGGTGTATCCGCGGGGCGTCCAGGGCCTCCTCGGTGGCGATCCCGTCTACGTCCGGATGCACCAGACAGGGGAAGGAGGGAGAATTCTCCGGCAGGGGAGTGACATCTCCCCGGGGCTCCCGGGCCGAAGCGGAAAAGCCGATCGTGGCCACGAGGAGCCCCAGCAGGGGTGGTAGCGGTAGGGGCAGCTTGGTAAGGGCAGACAACATGGGCAGGCGTTGTTCGATAATCAATATTACCAAAATATCAATATAGTGGAAACGATATTACAAAAAGAAATACCATTTCGTTCGCATATAGCTCTAAATAAGAGACTTAGCGAACAACTCCTCTTTGGGAGGACTGTAAAAAGTCCAGCATTTGCAGGACTTTATCATTTCCAGCTACCTCCAAGGATTTCAAGACTTCAATTTGAGAGGCCAGATTAGCTTCTTTTTTTAAGAAAAGCGTCTTGTAGGCGGTCTTGAGGGCACGGATGTCTTCTTCGGTGAAGCCGCGGCGCTGGAGGCCGATCAGGTTCAGTCCGCGCAGTTGAGCGGGATGCCCGTCGGCAATGGTGTAGGGGGGGACGTCCTGCACGATCTTGGCACAACCACCGATCATGGAGTGGGCCCCGACCCGGCAGAACTGGTGGACACCGGCCAGGCCCGACAGGATGACATGGTCTTCCACTGTGACATGGCCCGCCAAGGTTGCGGCGTTGGAGAGGATGCAGTGGTTTCCGACCACTGAATCGTGTGCCACGTGGGCGTAGGCGAGGAAGTTGTTGTCGGAGCCGATGCGGGTGGGAATTTCCGGGGTGGTCCCCCGGTGCACAGTGACGAACTCGCGGAAGGTGTTGCGGTCGCCGATGTGGGCGTGGGTTGGCTCACCGGCATACTTGAGGTCCTGGCTCCGGGCCCCGATGGAGGAGAAGGGGTGGAATTCGTTGTCTTCACCGATGGTGATCGGGCCCTCCATCACGAGGTGGGCGTGGAGGCGGCTGCGGGCACCGAGCCGGACCTCGTCACCGATCACGCAATAGGGGCCAATTTCCACCCCGGCCCCGAGTTCGGCCTTGGGGGAGACGACGGCAGTGGGATGAATCACGATGGGGGACGGAGGCTGGGGAAAGGCTACGTGAATGCGGGCGGGGGGAAAGGCTAGGATGTCCAAATTTTTTCCCGGGACCGGCTGGCAGGCCAGGAAACTAATGCAAATTACTTGCATTAGCGCCCTGCTGGCGTTAGTTCGGAGCCATGGCCCCCCGGCGCCTGATTCCCGCTCTTCTCACTGCCTTCACCTCTGTGGTGGGGGCTGAGGTCAAGGTGGCGGTGCTGCATCCTCTCCTTGGAGATCTCGTCCAGAAGGTGGGCGGAGAGCAGGTGCAGGTGGTTGACTTGATGGGGCCGGGCGGTGACCCGCACAAGTTCCAACCCGGGGCCAGGGAGTTGCGGGAGGCCAGGGGTGCTCAGCTCTACTTTGTCTGCGGCAAGGGACTGGAACCCTATCTCCCGAAGCTGAGGGATGCGGTGGGCGCGGACCGGGTGGTGGAGGTCGGTGAGACTCTTCCCACTCTCAAGGCCGAGGTTCTCTGCGATCACGATGGCCACACCCACCTGCATGAGGAGGAGGATCCCCACTGGTGGCATTCCATCGACTGCTGGCGGCGGGCGGCCACCAGGGTGCGCAAGGAACTGGCGGGTATCGATGCGGTGAATGCGGATCTCTACCGGAAGCGAGCTACGGTGGTGCGGAAGGAACTTTCCCGGCTGCATCTCTGGGCGACCGGGGAGCTGAGCAGGGTGCCGGCGGAGCATCGCACCCTGGCCACCGCCCATGCCGCCTTTGCTTATTTCTGCAACGAGCACAAATGGAAGATGCTCGCGGTCCAGGGTTTGAACCGGGAACGGGTAGATTCCCCGAAGTTTGTGGTGGAAGTGGCCTCCGCCATCAGGAAGGAGAAAGTGCAGGCCGTCTTCCCGGAGCAACGCTCAAACCCCAAGATGCTCAAGACGGTGGCGGAGGGAGCGGGTATTGCGCTGGGCGGCCCCCTCATGGCCGACGGTGGTGATTCCATCGAGAAGATGTTCCGCCACAATGTGGAGACCATCGTGTCCGCCCTCGGGAAAAAGTGAGCCCGGGCGAACCCGCCTGGCCTTGGCCGTCCGGTCCACGGCTCGCGGAGAGGCCGTCGGAATGACAGACCTCATTCGCGGCTTTGGGATTGAGCGCTCATGCGGACCGGCTCAGAGTGCGGTGTGTTGAATGGCCTGGGTATGCCGCTGGCGAGTGGGGTGGAGGTGTCCCCGCTCTTCGGATTGCTCACCTTCGTCCTGGTGGGAGTGGTACTCGTCTCCCTGGTGCTCCTGCGCTTCCGGCAGTCCCTTCTGGTTGGCTATTTCGTGTGCGGAGTTCTTCTCGCCAACAGCGGGGTAATGGACTGGATCGGAGCGGATTCAAGCGACCTCGACCGCCTGGCGGAGCTGGGAGTCATCCTTCTCCTCTTCACCCTGGGTCTGGAGTTTTCCTTCAAGGAGATGAAGCACCTGCGCCGGGTTGCCCTGGTGGGAGGGAGCTGGCAGGTGGGACTGGTGGGGCTGGGGGCAGGAGGAGCCTGCCTGGCCTTTGGGTTTGAGGTGCCGGTGGCGATAGCGCTTGCGGTAGCGGTGGCTCTCTCCAGCACCGCGGTCAGCATCAAGGCCTTCCAGGACCTGGGGATGGCGGACAGTCCGGCTGCGCGCGTGGCCCTGGGAGTGGCCATTTTCCAGGATCTCCTGGTGATCTTCTTCATGATCGTGCTGCCCCCGCTCCTGGGGCAGGGAGGGAACGGCATGGCGGCTGGACTGGTCATCGCGGTCCTGAAGGGAGCCTTTTTTCTGACCGCCTGCTGGTTCCTGAGCCGTCACGGCATCCCACAGATCCTGCATGCGGTGGCCCGCACGCGCAGTCGCGAGCTCTTCACCGTGACGGTGGTGGGGCTCTGTGCGGCGGTCGCCTTTGGGG
>DMYM01000078.1 GCA_003483645.1 Verrucomicrobiales bacterium | reverse complement strand
CCGGAGCTCCCGCTCGGGCACCCCGGTTGGGGCATCCCCCTTCCCTCCGACCCGGAACGTCGCCGGCAACGCCAGCAGGGCATCTTCGGCTGGGCAGACAAGAACCGCGACGATCTCTGGACCGAGGAAGAACTGGCCGCCCATATCTCCAACCGGCCGGGAAAGCCCATCCTCATGGCCATCAAACCCGGCGGAAGCGGGGAACTGGGCAGAGAACACATCGCCTGGGAGCTCAATCGCAGCGTTCCTGAGATTCCCTCCCCGCTCTTCTACCGGGACCGGATCTACATGGTCCGCAACGGCGGCACCCTGGCCGCCGTCGATCCGGACAAGGGCAGGCTGAGTTATCGCGGCCGGCTCGGGGGCACCGGCCAGTATAGTGCTTCACCGGTCGCTGCCAGCGGCCATCTCTATCTCCTCTCCGACCAGGGAACCCTCTCGGTGGTCAAGGCCGGCGAAACGTTTGAACTGGTGCACCGGTTCCGACTCCCCGAGGAGGCTTCCGTCACTCCTTCCCTGGATGAAAATACGATCTACCTGCGGGGCGTGCGGCACCTGTGGGCCTACCGGGCACGATAAGGCGGGGTGTCCCCGCGAGCTACTCCGCCGGCTCAGCATCAAATAAATCGCCCGCTGCTTCCCCGGACTGTCCGGATCGGAAGATCTTTTCTATCTCCTCAGGCAGGAGGGCCCGGTGCCACAGGGCCACCTCGTCGATCTTGCCAAGATGGTGCTGCTGGTCGTCGGAGTTGCGCCCGATGCAGAGTCCCGAATGGGATCCGATGGTCCCGCCTGCCAGGAGATCGACCTTGAGGGACTCGCCCGCGAGCTCCCCGTCGAGGAAGAGGTGCACCTGCCTGCTTTCGCGTTCCACCGTAACCGCCACGTGGTGCCACTCCCCGTTCACGAGGCTGTCCTTCTTGGCCGTAAGGTCAGAAGCCGCATTCCCATCACCCACCCGGAAGGTGAGACCACTGCCATCCTTCTGGATCCATATTGCCCATCCGGCCTTCTGGTCTGAACCTGCCCCCGCCGAAATGAGCCGGCGGGCCTGGCCATCGGTAGAACCGGGATTGCGGGTGAACCAGAGGCTGATGGTGCAGGACTGATCCGCAATTGCGAACTCGTTCTTGCTCCCGATGTCCAGGCTGCCTCCCTGGAAATCGAAGGCCTCTCCAAACTTTCCGGGCACCTCGCTCACCTGGCCCTTGATCATGGCCTCCTCGATTACGCGGTCGTGCCTGTTCGGTTTTCCGGGTCCATTCTCCTCGGGCAGCTCACGATCTTTCCGCAGGCCAACGAGTTCAGCCAGGATCAGCATGTCGCTGCTGGTGCAGCCGGTATTTGTTGCATTGGGTTTACTGCGGCCCCCGGAGTTGAGGGCATGGATGGCCAGCACGTTGGTGCCCGGGACCAGCGACTGGATCCGGCGAGTACCGAGCTTCACGGCCTCGGGCTTGACGGCGTCCCGATCACCCTTCTGCTTGCTGGCCCCGGAGTTCCATTCGAGGGGAAAGGGTGCGTTCCGGCTGCCCACCACTGAGCCATTCAGGGAGACCTCGAATCCATCGTCGTACTGCATGAAGAGTGCCAGTCCCTGGTAGTCGTCCGGGTCCTTCACCTCGAACGGGATCCGCAGGTAGAGACTGTGCGGATGCTTCCCCTTGGCTGTTTCGATCCTGGTGTGGAGGAGGTCCTTGAAATCGCCTGGTTCATCCTCGTAGCCGACCCCGTTCTTCCCATCGAGCCAATCGGCCGAATCATCGAACCCGGGCCTGATCCATCCGCGACTCCTGGGATCAGCAGTCGGCCGGAGGTAGCGCAGGGGCTGGCCTTTCATGATGAGCTTCTCCTCAACTCCACGACTGGTCCTGGTGAATCGCGAATCCGCCTTGGGCTCCCGCCGGTTAAAGGACCAGTACGCAAACAGTTCCTGTGAAATCTTCTCCGGCGCTTCCCGCACCGCCACCGGCTCAGGGGCGGGCTCAGGCTCAACCGGGTCTGGTCCCGGATCGTTCCTGGCAATCGCCCCGCCCTTGCTGGCACCCCTCCGCACCAGCGAGAGATTTCCATCCAGTCCGGGGCCGGACCAGTGAAGGGTCAGGGCAGGACCGGACTCCCCCTCCCGCTGGAAGTACTCCACCCGGACAGGCGCATGTCCACGACGCAGGAGGATGTGTGCCGAGGCAAGCGATCCGGACTCGGAGAGCACCTGTTCCTCTTCGTAGATCACGAGGGCCGCACCGGAGGAGGCCCGGAGCGTGAACTGATAGAGACCCTTCTCCGGAACCCGCAGGTAGCCCTCCCATACCAGCCCACAGGCTTCCTTTCCTCCATGCACGAGGCTGAGCATGCCGTCGCCAACCTTTTCCTCGGTATGCTCTTCGCCCCCTGCGGCACGCAGTTCAGCCAGGCTCTGGAAATTTTTCCCGAACCGCCGGACCACCAGGTCGCGAATGGGACCCCCGGTCTCGGCCTGGTTAACTGCTCCGGGCGGGCCCGGACTACGGCGCCCCTTCTCGTTCTCGACGGCCCCCCCTTCCCCGGCTGTGACGGTCTTGTCAGAGCCTCTCTGCATCACC
>DMYM01000026.1:914-8637 GCA_003483645.1 Verrucomicrobiales bacterium | reverse complement strand
TGCCGGACACCCCTTAATCCAGGAACACAATCTTCCCGGAGGTATCTTACTGCGTTTCCGCCTCGACCCGGGCCCGGGCCTCATGTTCCTCCTGGGAACAGGACGAGTCAATCGGCGCGTCGGGCTCAACCTCCCTGGCCGTGACCAGTCCCCTTTCAATCATCCATGCCTCCACTTCCTCCCCACTCACGTCCGGCAACATTTCACCGTTGATTTCCACGCAGGGCGAGAGTGGCTGACCGCTCTTCTGCTCCATCTCCCAGCGGAAGGCCGGGTTTGCAATGATGTCCTTCTCCTCGTAGTCCAGTTCATACTTGCGCATGATGGCGCGTACGCCTTCACTCCAGCCGCAATAGGTCTTGAGGAAACAGGCGATTTGAGGGGAGGTGGCTTGGGACTCGCTCATGGCTTTAGGTGGAACCTAATTTACCCCCGGGCTCCCTGTTTTCAATCCCTATTTTCCCAAATTTGCGCTCTCGCCCCGCCGCCATTCGCGTCATTCTCACGTCTCAAGAAAAAGCGGCATGACCCGTCCGACCGTCCTGATCAACTTCGCCATCTCCGCCGATGGCAAGATTTCCACCGTAAACAAGGATCCGGCGCATTTCACTTCAACGCGTGATCTCCAGCGCCTGTTGAAGATCCGCGGGCGGGCGGACGCCCTCATGGTGGGACGGGGCACCCTGGAAGCGGACAACATGTCGATGACCATCCCGCCCGAACTCAAGCCCACCCGCCAGCCGTTGCGGTGCATCGCCTCGCACGCGGGGAAGTTCGACCTCGGACACAAGGTATTCCATAGTGCGGGTGGTGCCATTCACCTGCTCGCCACGAAGGCTCCGAAGGACTACGACCCGGGGCTCTATGAGGCGGCCGGCGCGACCGTGCACCGTTGCTCGCTTCAGGAGTTCCTCCACATCCTGGCCACCGGGCACCAGGTCAGGACCCTCCTCTGCGAAGGCGGCGGGACCCTGGTACGGACCCTTGCCGAGCTCGATGCCCTCGATGAAATTCATCTCACCTGGGCGGGCCACACCCTCTTGGGCGGGGCGGAGGCTCCCACCATCACCGGCCCTCTGGGAGACCATCTGCCTGCCTCCCTTGAATTCGAGCTCACTCACTTCGAGCCCCTCGACAACGCCGAGTGCTTCCTCTCCTACCGGAGGAAGCGGAGACCTTCCCCTCCTTCCTAGTGCTTCTCCTCCCCTTCGTCTTCCTTGTGCTCCTTGTAGAGACGCTTGGTGCCCTTTTCATTCTGGTCGATCCTGCCGTCGCCATTCTCATCCACATCCTCCCAATTGTGGCGCTCACAGGCACCCAGGAGGAAGGCAAGGACGGCAACCAGCAGACTCAGGCGTTTCATATCGCACGCTACCTACCCTCCCACCGCCCAAATACCAGTCAAAACTCACCGCGAAAGACACAGCGCGCGGTCGGGGTCTCGTAGATCACGACCTCATAGAGTCCCGGAAGACCGGCCTCAAGCTTCCGCCAGAACCAAGCGGCCATGTGCTCGATGGTCGGACTCTCCAACCCCTCGATGTCATTGAGGTAACCGTGATCGAGTTCTGCCAGGAGGGGCGCCACGGCGTCGCTGATCCGCTTGTGGTCATAGACCCAGCCGATCTTCTCATCCACTTCGCCCTCGATCGAAATCTCCACCCTGAAGCTATGCCCGTGCATGCATCGGCACTTGTGCCCTTCCGGCAGGCTGGGGAGGGTATGGGCCGCTTCAAAACGAAAGTCCTTGGTCAGGCGCGCACGCATGGCGGCGTGACTGAACCACGAAGATCTCTCCTTGTCCACCAATCGTCCTTCCCACCGAGCCCGCTCTCCCCTATCCCTCGGGCGGCATGAGCAACCGCATCGACGCCACCTTCGAGAATCTCCGGGCCACGGGCGAGAAGGCCTTCGTGGCTTATGTGAGCGCGGGCGACCCCGACCTTGAGCGCTCCCTGGAGATCCTGATCGCACTCGCGGAAGCCGGAGCGGATATCATCGAACTGGGCGTTCCCTTCTCCGATCCTCTCGCCGACGGCATCGTCAACCAAGCCGCGGCTGCCCGGGCCCTCGCGGCCGGCTGCGACACCTCCAGGGTTTTCGAACTCATCCGCCGCTTTCGCAAATCCCACCAGGTCGCCATCGTCCTCTTCACCTATCTCAACCCCGTCTACACTTACGGCTACGACGCCTACCACCGCGATGCCGCCGAGGCCGGAGCAGACGGCATCCTCCTTCTCGATCTCCCTCCCGATGAAGAGGCCCGGAATTCCGAGATGGCCAGCCATGCGGGCTTGCGGCAGATCCGCCTCATTGCTCCCACCACTCCGCCCGCACGCATCGACCTTCTCACCCGCCATGCGGAGGGGTTCATCTACGCCCTCTCCCGTACCGGGGTGACCGGCTCCCACGGAGGACCTTCCCCACAGATCGGCGACCACGTGTCGGCAATAAGGCAGCACACTGACCTCCCTGTCTGTGTGGGCTTCGGGATTGCCACGCCCGAACAGGCCGCCCTCGTGGCCTCCGTCGCGGACGGCATCGTGGTGGGTTCCGCCATCGTCAAGCAGGTCGAACTCAATGCCGACGCTCCCGATGTGGCGGATAAGGTAGGGGCCTTCACCAGGCCCCTCATCGAGGCCGCCAAGGCCCAGGGGTAAGGAAACGGCAGCCACTCCGGCAGACTGCCTGACCGGCATGTGAGCCACCCGCGCCCGCTCGTAACCAACCGGACTCCCAGCTCCTCCATGCAGGTGTTCCCCGCATGAACCTGAAGACTACCACGGACAAGGCGTGCGACGCTCCCGACCCAATGGCTGAACCTTGACCTTTGCACCCAACGGGCGTATCGCCTTCAACGCATATCAAGCACGCCATGCGTCTGCCCTTCACCAAGATGAACGGAGCCGGGAACGACTTCGTCATGATCGACAATCGGGACCTTTCGATCGAGCTCAGCAACGAGCAGATAGCAAAGATCTGTGATCGTCACCGTGGGGTGGGCGCCGATGGCCTGCTGGCAGCCGAACCAGCCCGGAACGGGGCGGATTTTAGGTTCCGCTACTACAATGCCGACGGTGGCGAGGCGGAAATGTGCGGCAATGGTGCCCGCTGCTTTGGTCGTTACACCGCCCGTCTGCTCGACGACAGCCGGGAGGAACTCAGCTTCGAGACCATCGTCGGCACCCTCACGGCCCGGCTCATCGGTGAGGAGGTCGAAGTCACCATGTCGGACCCCTTTGACCTCGACCTGAATTCCGGGGTCTCGATCAAGGATCTCGAAAGCCCCATTCACATCCTGAACACTGGAGTTCCTCACGCTCTGGCTTTTGTCGATGACCTCGCCAATCTTGATGTCCTCCGGTTGGGCGCCGCCATCCGCCACCACGAACACTTCCCCAACGGAACCAACGCCAACTTCGTGAAGGAGATCGCTCCCGGACACATCGCGATCCGGACCTACGAACGCGGGGTGGAGAACGAAACCCTGGCCTGCGGCACGGGCATGGTGGCCTGTGCCATTATCCATCACCTCCTCCACGGAGTGTCGGCGCCCATCAAAGTCGACGTCCAGGGTGGCGAGACGCTCCGAATTGGATTCGAAGGCAACGCCGGGACAGGCTTCCGCAAGGTCACTCTCACCGGTCCGGCCGACTTCGTCTTTGAGGGCGAGATCGAGTTGTGAACAGGACGCGTTTTTGCCCTTGCTAGTGTAGTGATCGCTCCCCACTACTCTCCTGCCATGTTCGCAGGCAGCTACACCGCGCTCGTCACGCCATTTCGCGACGGTCACGTCGATTATGACGCCTTCGAGGCGCTCATCAATCGCCAGGCCGACGCCGGCATGGACGGGATCGTCCCGGTCGGCACCACCGGCGAGTCTCCCACTGTCAACGATGCCGAGCACATCGAGATCATCAGGCGTGCGGTGGAGTTTTCCGCGGGGCGCCTGAAGGTGGTGGCCGGCACCGGTGCCAATTCCACCAGCGAGGCCATTCACCTTACCAGGGAAGCGGAGCAGGCTGGGGCCGACGGCTCTCTCCAGGTCTGCCCCTACTACAACAAGCCCTCCCAGGAAGGACTCTACCAGCACTTCAAGGCAGTCGCGGACGCCTCCTCCCTTCCCCTCATGCTCTATTCAGTGCCCGGACGCAGTGTCATTCAGATCGATGTGGAAACCGTGGCACGGTTGGCCCGCGACTGTGAGACCGTGGTCAGCATCAAGGAAGCGGGCGGTTCGTCAGACCGCGTCAACAAGCTCCTCCAAGCCGTCCCGGAAGCCTTTACCGTGGTCTCCGGCGACGATCCTCTCACCATCCCCTTCATGTCGGTGGGAGCGGTGGGAGTAGTTTCCGTGGCAGCCAACCTGATCCCCGATGTGGTCGCCCGCCTGGTCAAGGCGGCCCTCAACGGCTCCTTCGATGAGGCCCTGGAGATCCAGAAGCGCTACTACCCCCTCCTGAGCGCGCTCATGACCCTCGATACCAATCCCATTCCCATCAAGAGTGCCCTCGCCCTCCGTGGACAGTGCACCGCCGAGTTCCGGCTCCCCCTCGTCGGGCTCACCGGGGAAAAAACTGAAGAACTGCGGGCCGTCCTCAGCGAGTTCGAGCTCCTTTAGCCTCTACCCTTTCATCACCATGAACATCGTCATCACAGGGCGTTCGGGCCGCATGGGCCTGGCCGTGGCGGAAGTCGTGGAAGCCCATTCAGACTCCACTATTCACGGAACCCACGACACGGGGGAAGAGCTGGGACCTCTCCTTGAAGGAGCAGATGCCGTGATCGATTTCACCATCCACTCGTTCACCGCCCAGCTTCTCCAGGAAACGTTGGCCACCAGTAGCGCTCTCGTCATCGGCACGACCGGACACGATGAGAAGGAACTGGCCGCCATCCAGGAAGCCTCGGAGAAAATCCCCATCGTCTTTGCTCCCAACTTCTCCGTGGGCGTCAATACGCTCTTCTGGCTCACCCGCCACGCGGCCCGCATCCTCGGCAACGACCGCTGCGATATCGAAGTGACCGAAATGCATCACCGCCACAAGATTGATGCCCCTTCCGGCACCGCCCGCCGCCTCCTCGAGATCCTCAACGAGGAAACGGGCACTTCATACGAAGACGACGTGAGCCACGGCCGGGTTGGGATCACCGGAGCGCGACCCGGCCCGCAGATCGGCATGCACTCACTCCGCGGTGGGGATGTCGTGGGTGACCACACCGTCATGTTCGCCGCCGATGGCGAGCGCGTGGAACTGACTCACCGGGCCTCCAGCCGCATGACCTTCGCTTCGGGAGCTCTCCGGGCCGCCCTCTGGCTCGGTGACAAATCCCCGGGCCTCTACGACATGCAGGACGTCCTGGGGCTCAGGTAAGCCATCCGGGGAGTTTCCCGGAGAGCGCTGTCGCCCTGCTATCGACTATCAGGCATGCAAACTGCATCGTCCGCATCTTGAAATGGCCACTCGGGTAGGAATAGCACTGGGATCGAATCTGGGTGATCGCCTCGCCAACCTGCGCGCCGCCCGCGACCTCCTCCGTGCCCTCACCCCGGACGGCGTCCATTTCGAGCAGGCTCCCGTCTACCAGAGCGAACCGGTCAACTGCCCGGAAGGTTCGCCCGATTTTTTCAATACCGTGATCGAGCTCGATTACGTCGGGGAACCCGCCAAACTCCTCGAGGACGCTCAGGCCATCGAGGACCACCTCGGACGCGAACCCGGTGCGGGTCCAAATTCTCCCCGCATCATCGACATCGATATCCTCTACTTCGATGACCTCACCATCGACACCGGCATCGTCATCATTCCGCACCCGCGCATAACCCACCGGCGCTTCGTCCTGCAGCCCCTCGCTGAAATTCGCCCCCTCATGACCCTCCCCGGCGATCACGTCACCATCAGCAAGCATCTCCAGCACCTTGATTCCGGAGAACCTGAACTGACCCTCATCCAGGCCAAGTGGTAGCCGGGTAACGGCAACCGGTTGCCGGGATCCGGAATCCGCACCAATGACGGGCCACATGATCTGAAGGGGGGCCGGAAACGCACCTCCGGAGAACGTCCCACTCGACCATCTTTTTACTCCCCCGGACTCGCATCCCCCCCGGGGAGGTGCTATGAATTTCCCGTGCCTGTCAGTGACAAGTGTTCCGCCCTCCGCGCCCGAAAGGAGGTGGGACCACCCATTGCTGCCCTCACCGCCTGGGACTATCCCACTGCGCGCCTGCTGGATGAGGCGGGCACGGATCTCATCCTGGTGGGAGATTCGCTGGGAATGGTGATACTCGGCTTTCCCGACACCACCCATGTCACCCTCGACCACATGCTGCACCATGTGGCTGCCGCCGCCCGCGGTTGCCGGGAGGCTCTTCTGGTGGCCGACTTCGCGATCCGCTCCTACGACAGTGAAGCCGAGGCGGTGGAAACCGCCCGGGCCCTGGTGGAAGCCGGTGCGGAAGCGGTCAAACTGGAAGGCGGGATCCGCCAGGCCGGGAAAGTGAAGGCCATCGTGGAGGAAGGCATCCCTGTCCTGGGCCACCTCGGCATGCTCCCGCAACGTGTGAAGGAAGAGGGCGGCTACAGGACGAAGGGAAAGTCAACCGACGAGATCGCAGCACTCCTGAAAGGAGCGGGGGCACTTGAGCAGGCTGGTTGCTTCGGCATCGTGCTCGAGAACGTGGTGCCCGCGGTTGCCGCCGAAGTCACCACCAGCATCGGGATTCCCACCATCGGAATCGGATGTGGCACGGGTAGCTGTGACGGCGAGATTGCGGTAACCTCCGATGTGATCGGCTCTTATCCATGGTTCATTCCGCCCTTCGCCACGCAGCGTGCCGATGTGGCGGGTGAAATTACGAGGTCGGTCTCGGACTACATCGCCCATTGCCAGGCCGCCGACCGCTCCACGATGCCAGCCCCGGCTGCTCCATGATCGGGCGGGACAAGCGTGACGCCCTGAAACGCCGCATGGCGAAGCTCAGGATCCTGGAAAACGATCTCATTGAGCGATTCATCAGGGGAACGGGACACGGTGGACAGAAAATCAACAAGACCAGCTCCTGCGTCTACCTCCACCACCGGCCGAGCGGGATCGAAATCAAGTGCCAGGCCCAGCGCTCGCGCGAGATGAACCGCTATTTTGCCCGCCGGGAGTTGTGTGATCGCATCGAGGAGATTGAACAGGGCCGCAAATCCGAACGTCGTCAACGCATCGAGAAAATCCGCCGCCAGAAACGCCGACGCTCCCGTCGGCAACGGCAGCGTGAGGTCGGTCTCAAGCGGCAGCACGGACAGAAAAAGGAGCTCCGGAGGAACCTTCGCACTGACGACTAGGGGCACGGGGCGGGGCAAATCCCTGCCACAACCGCCCTTCCGTATCGTTCGCAAAGTTGTTCCCATCCTGATTTTTTTCGCGTCTTTCGTCCCATTCGCGGTTAAGAGAATTCCGTGCGGCAATATCTGGACCTGCTCCGTGATGTTCTCAAGAACGGTGAAGAGCGCGCCGACCGCACCGGCACCGGCACCCGCTCGGTTTTCGGACGTCAGGTGCGTTATGACCTGCGCGAGGGTTTTCCCTGCCTCACCACCAAGAAGCTCCACCTGCGCTCCATCATCCATGAACTCCTCTGGTTCCTGATGGGCGAAACCAACATCCGCTATCTGCAGGAAAACAAGGTGCGCATCTGGGACGAATGGGCCGACGAGAACGGCGACCTCGGCCC
>DMYM01000026.1:460-614 GCA_003483645.1 Verrucomicrobiales bacterium | reverse complement strand
GGACGAATGGGCCGACGAGAACGGAGATCTCGGACCGGTCTACGGACAGCAGTGGCGGGCCTGGCAGACCGAGGGCGGCAGCCCCATCGACCAGATCTCACGCCTCCTCGACGACCTCAGGAACAAGCCACACTCGCGCCGCCACATCGTCTCG
>DMYM01000026.1:0-138 GCA_003483645.1 Verrucomicrobiales bacterium | reverse complement strand
CATCGTCTCGGCCTGGAACGTGGGAAAGGTTGACCAGATGGCCCTCCCGCCCTGCCATCTCCTTTTCCAGTTCTACGTGCATGAGCCGCAAGGAGGGCGTCCGGGGCTCTCGTGCCAGCTCTACCAGCGCAGTGCCGA
>DMYM01000425.1 GCA_003483645.1 Verrucomicrobiales bacterium | reverse complement strand
AGCACCGGGGACCGGCCAAGTCATCCCGAGTTGCTCGATTACCTGGCGATCAAGTTCCGGGAAGAGGGCTGGTCGATCAAGGCCCTCGTGCGCGAGTTTGTACTCTCCGCCACCTACCGGCAGGCCACCACCCGGAAGAAGGATAATACCTTGCTGGCAGGAATGAACCGGAGGCGCCTGAGCGCGGAAATGATCAGGGATGCCATGTTGGCGGCAAGCGGGGAACTGGTCCCCGATGATCCGGGGGGGGCGTCCCTGAAGGTGAGCGATAAGAAGAATCTACGTCGCACCGTCTATGCCCGTATCAGCCGGAAGGAATTGGATCCCTTCCTGAGGCAGTTTGATTATCCGGATGCCAATGTGCATGCGGCCGGTCGGTCGGTGACCACCACCCCGATGCAGAAGCTCTACCTTCTCAACAGCCCCTTCGTGGCGGCCCGCGCCGCCAGGCTGGCGGAGTCCCTGGGCGACACCGGGGTCGAGGAACGCGTCGAGCAACTCTTCCGCAAGGTGTTCGCCCGTGCCCCAAGTGCCAGTGAGCGGGCCGGGAGCCTTCGTTACTTCAAGGACTCCTCCAGCGATCGTGACTGGGCAGGTTTCGCCCAGGTGTTACTGTGCAGCAACGCATTTCTTTACCGTGATTGATTCCCGTTACTCCGGACTGACCAGGCGTCAGATTCTCCGCCGCCTGGCCGGGGGTGCGGGTCTGCTTGGCCTGGCCGGGGTGATGCAGCAGAAGGGAGGCCGGGCCTACGGCGCCAATCCTTCGCTGAACCTGCAGGGAAACCTTCCGGCGCGGGCCAGGCGGGTCATCTTCCTCTTCCTCAACGGTGGTCCTTCCCACGTGGACACCTTTGACCCCAAGCCGGCCCTCCTGAAGCACGAGGGACAGAAACCGGAAGGGAAGCTCTATCGCGAGGGCAAGAAGGGCGGCTTCATGCCCTCACCCTTCAAGTTTACCAGGCATGGGGAGAACGGGATCGAATTCAGCGAGAGCGTTCCGCACCTTGCCAGGCTTGCGGATGACGTCTGTCTCGTGCGGTCCATGCACACCGACGTGCCGAACCATGAGCCGGCCCTGCTCCAGATGCACACCGGTGTGGTTCAGCCTACCCGGCCCTCGCTGGGGTCCTGGGCGCTCTATGGCCTGGGATCCGAGAACGAAAACCTGCCGGGATACGTGGTGTTGCGTCCCAGCCCGAAAACGGTGGTGGGACCGGCGCTCTGGAGCAACGGTTTCCTGCCCGCCCGCTACCAGGCCACCAGCATCATCACCCGCGAAATGGCTGTTGATAAGCTGTTGCCTCACATCAAGAGCCGGACCTTTGATTATGGTGCGCAACGCCGGCAACTCGACCTGTTGGGGGCCCTCAACGAAGAACATCTGCGGGAGCGTGGTGGTGACGCGGAGCTGGAGGCCGATATCCGTGCCATGGAGACGGCCTACGCGATGCAGATGGAGGCCACCGAAGCGCTCGACCTCAACGGGGAATCGAAAGCCACCCGGGAGATGTATGGCTCGAGCCGCTTTGCGAATTCCTGTCTCCTGGCCCGGCGCCTGGCGGAGCGCGGAGTGCGCTTCACCACCGTCTACTACACCACCGACAAGAGCAACCAGCCCTGGGATACGCACAAGGATCACAATGAGGGTCACAAGAATCTCTGCGCCGATGCCGACAAGGCCGCGGCAGCCCTGATCGCGGATTTGAAGCAGCGTGGGTTGCTGGACGACACCCTCGTCATCTTCGGGGGCGAATTCGGACGGACGCCCTTCGTCGAGCAGGGCAAGAAAGAGGCCAAGCCGGGTCGCGACCACCACAGTACGGCCTTCTCCTACCTGTTGGCCGGTGGAGGAGTGAAGGGTGGGGTTGCCTATGGCTCTTCCGACGAGTTCGGCATGCACGTGCAGGACAATCCGATGCACGTCCACGACTTCCACGCCACCGTCCTGCACCTTCTCGGAATTGATCACGAACAGCTCACCTATCACTATGCCGGTCGCGACTTCCGGCTCACCGATGTGCACGGCAGGGTGGCGACGGGGATTCTGCAGTAGCATGCGAAGCGGAGTGGTGGTGGATTGTCATGCCGGACGGGGGAATCTAGACGGGCCCTTCGATGAGAGGAGGGAGTTTTTTCCCGGATGAGCGGCCCGGCCTTCAGTATCACCCGACGCCAGGTGCTCCTCCTGGCAGTCGTGGTGGAAGCGGGGATGGGCATGCTGGCGTTGGGACTTGGCTGGTTCTTCCGCCTGCCGGTGACCGGATGGATACGACCTGATGTGACGGGGATGACCCTTGGCCTGCTGGGTGTTCTGGTGCTTCTGGGAATCCTTCTCCTGTGCCGGCGCTTTCCGGTTGGCCCCGTCGGACGACTCATGCGCTTCGTGGATGCCACGGTGAAACCGTTCTTCCTGGAGTGCCGCCCGGTCGACCTCCTGGTTGTTGCGCTCTTCGCCGGCGTGGGCGAGGAACTGTTGTTCCGGGGCCTGATCCAGGGCGGACTGGCCCGGTGGTGGGGAGAGTGGCCGGCCCTGGGCGTGGCAAGTGTCGTCTTCGGCCTCGCTCACTGCATGACATATGGATACGCGGTTTTCGCCACCGTGCTGGGACTACTGCTGGGTTGGCTGGTCCTGGTGACCGGCGATCTCACCGCCGCCATTGTGGCGCATGCAGGGTATGATTTCGCGGCCTTGCTGCTTCTTACGAAAAAGGGTGGGCAGGACGAAGTTTCAGGATTGGAGGGCCGGGATTGAGCGGTCCTTTTCCGCCATGGTGAGAAGATCGCCAATTTCATTGCATGGAAGGGGTGATCCGGCCACCTTTCCATACTCATGAAGGCTCTCCTTTTAATTGTCCTCTCTCTGCTGGCGATTCCCCTCGCTGGAGCGGAGATGCGGGAATGGAAAACCGCTGATAAGTCAAAGACCCTCGTGGCGGAATATGTCAGTTCCCTTGATGGCAAGGTCACCATCCGCCGCAAGCGGGACCGGCGCACCTTTACCCTCTCCCTTGACATGCTTTCAGAGGAAGACCGGGAATATGTGAAACAGAAGGAGGAGGAAGCTTCCGGAGATGGGAGCGGGGAAGCCAAGGACGCGGACGGGGAATTCGCCAAGCTGATCACCGGCGACTGGGAGCGCGCGGAAGGGCACGGATTGAAGTACCGGATTTATGGCGCGCGCAAATTGCGGCGCGGCAAGGGAGAGGGCTATCCCCTGGTGGTCTATCTCCACGGCCGGGGTGGCAATGTAATGAGCCCGGAAGAGCCGGGGGGAGCCAATGCCTTCACCCGGGACGACAATTATCGCCGGCGCACCTGCTTCGTGATCGCTCCGCAGAATCCCGACCAGCAGGGATGGACCGGGGCCAAGGCGGATGGAGTGGTCGAAATCGTGGAGGAGCTGATCGAGAAGCTCCCGGTTGATCCCAAGCGGGTCTACCTGACCGGTTACTCGATGGGGGGCTATGGAACCTTTCAACTGCTGGCCCAGGAGCCCAAGATGTGGGCGGCGGCGGTGCCGGTCGCCGGAGGGGGGAATCCGGGGGCGGTGAAGGACTACCGGAAAGTGCCCATCTGGGTCTTTCATGGGGAGGCCGACAAGGTCGTCCCGGTGAGCCAGAGCCAGGCCATGGTGGAAGCCTTGAAGAAGGCCCGCTCCGAGGTGAAATACACCGAGTTTCCCGGTGCTGGTCATGGAGTGTCGGGCAAGGTTTACGGTGACGAAAAGGTCCACGAGTGGATGTTCGAGCAGGCGAAGTAGGCGCTTTGTGCAGTCCTGGATCCTGGATTCCGGGGAGCGATTTTTTCTGAATACCCTGACTGTCTCTTCAGTCCAATGGGCATCATGAAACGACGACTCATCCTCCTGGCAGCAGCATGTTCCCTGATTCTGGTTTGCGCTACGAGTTGTACCACCATGTATGATTCGGCCGGGCGTCCAGTGGATGTCATCACCCCCGAAGGTGCGGCTCTCGCAGCGGTGGCGGCCGGCGTGGTGGGCTATGCAATCGCCGACGGCGGGCACGACAACAGGCACCAGCGCGGACATGGCCACGCCCGGGGACCGGCTCACTGCCGACATGGGCATGACCGGTGCAGGCATTGCCACTAGATCCGGGAAGAGGGCCGGGGCAAAAGGATTTTCGAGTTCCTGTGCACCCGGAGGAACGTTAGGGTCGTACGGTGCGCACGATCCTGATGTGGCTCCTGGTGGGGCTGGGGCCGATGGTGGCAGAACCGCTGCCCCGGGGCGCTGCGAATGCCGAGACAGGCCTGGTGACCTTCCCGGGTTGCCGATTGATCAACGCCGAGTGGGCTGACGGGGATAGTTTTCCGGTCCGCTTTCCGGATGGAACGATCCATACCGTTCGTCTTTACGGGGTCGATTGTCTCGAGACCACGGACCGGCATGAGACGGATCAACGCCGCCTCCGTTCCCAGCGGGCCTACTTCGGCATTGCCAGGGCCGGGGGCAATGAGTCGGCCTCCATCCAGGAGGCCAAGGCGCTTGGGATCGCCGCGCGGGATCGTGTCGAGGAGCTTCTACGCCAGCCGTTCGCCGTGCACACGGCCTGGGCCGACGGTCGGGGCCATCCCCGTTACAAACGTTATTATGCATTCATCACCGGTGCGAAGGGAGGGGACCTGGGAAGTATTCTGGTGCGGGAAGGCCTGGCGCGGGCCTTCGGGGTTGCCCGGTCGCGCAAGGCGGGAGTGAGCCGGGATGAGTACAAGGAGCGGCTCAAGGATGAGGAACTGGCGGCCGCCTCACGCCGGGTGGGGATCTGGAAGCACACGAACTGGGAGTTGCTTCCGGAAGAGCGCCGGGTGGAGCGTGCACAGGAGCAGGAAGAGCAATTGGAAGCGCTGCCGCTCAAAGAGAACTCGATCAATCCGAACACCGCCTCGCGCGACGAGCTGATGCGGCTGCCGGGCATTGGTGAGGTGATGGCGATCAGGATCATGGAGGCAAGGGAAGCCGGGACATTCCGGACGGCGGCGGACCTGAGACGGGTAGCGGGAATTGGCGAAAAGACCGTTGCCAGGATTGCACTGTATCTGTCTTTCCCGGGGCAGCCGTTGCAATGAACCGAACGACTTTGTTCTTCCTGCTCATCGCTGCCATGATCGCGGTGGCGGTGGGGGTGACCTTGATTGCCTTTGCGGGATGAGGGAGGTGGAACTGACGCGGGACCTCCTCATGGAGGCGGGGGGGTGGAGGGAGATGAAGTCCGCCCGCGGGATGCACCGCGGGGGCCTGGTGAGCGAGGCGTCCTACGAGAACGGCTGGCTGGAAGGGGTGGTTTTGATGGGCGGGGAGCGCAAGAGGGTTCGCATGCAGGTCGTGTCGCGCACGCACATGGAGAACAGGTGCAGCTGCCTCCTGGCCCGGCGTGAGGGACAGATCTGTGCGCACGCAATGGCGGTCGGACTCGAGGTCATTGAGCCCGGCACCGCTCCCGAAGAGACCCCGTTGGAACCCGGGGGAGACCCTGCGGAGGAGCGCTGGCCGGGTGTCACCGAGGAATTTGACGAGGAAGCCTATCCCGTGCAGTGCAGCGTGATGCTTCCGGTCAAGGTCGCGGACTCGTGGGACCGGGGGCAGCTTCTGGTGGTGTTCGGGACTGACTACCGGGGGGAAGAGCATCTCCTCGCGACCTGGGGTGCGGATTACGTGCTGCAGGCAGGAGAGAACGACAGCCGCCTGCTGGAGACCCTGCAGCGGCTCTTTCCGGATGAACCGCCGGGAGCAGTGAATCTGGACCGCGGGCAATTCCTCCAGGTGCTGGATGCCCTGGCCGGGCATCCCCGGGTGAGTTTCGGGAAGAAGGAGGCGGCCATGGTGTCCTGTCATCGGGTCCGTCCGGGGCTGGAATTGCAGGAAGGCCGCCTGCGCGTTCAGTGGCCGGCCGGATTGGTTCCGCTGGTGGAAGCGGGGGATGTGTGGGCCCTGGACAGCGAGGCGCGGAGCTTTCACGCAGTGGCCGCCGGGGTCCCGGAATCGCTGCGGGAGATCTTCGGGTCAGGCATGGTTCCAGGGCCGGCTCTTCTCACCACGCTCCGTCAGTGGTTTGAGATCAGCGAGGACACCATTGCAGGCCTGCCGCAATCTGCCGTGCCGCAGGTGGAGGTGAGCTTCGAGGGATCACTCAATCATCTGGAGGGGCGCATGGTCTTTGTCTACGGGAAAACCCGGCGTCGGGCCGGAACGATGGAAGTCGAGCTCCTCACGATGGAGAATGGGGAGGGCGTGCTGGCCAGTGCGGACCTGGAACGCATGGCGGAAGATGCCCTGCGCCAGTGGGGTTTCGAGGGTCCGGGCAGGCGGGGTGAGTTCGTGCTGCGTGAACCACAGGCCATCCTGCGCTTTCATGCTCACGGGGTGGGGTGCCTTGATCCGGAGTGGATCGTCATCAGGGGCGAGCGCTTCTCGGAGTTTGCGAAGGACATTGTCCCGATCAAACCCGTTTACCGGTTTTCGGGAAGGACGGAGGACTGGTTGGAGATGGAGTTGACCTATCAGGCGGGTGACGGCACGCCCATCACGCGGGAGGAGGTCCAGCGGTTGCTGGATACCGGACGTTCTGACCATTCGCTGGGGGGTGATCGCCTGGCGGTGCTGGATCCGGAGCAGGCTGATCAGGCCATGGAGACACTGGCGGACTGTGATCCCCGGCAGAGTGCTCCCGGAGTTTTCCGCATGGATGCGCGGCAGGCCGCCTACCTGCGGGAGAGCGTGATTGAACTGGGGTTACTCGCCGGAGAGCAGCGATTTCGGGCAGAGGGGGGCGGGACGGCATTGGAGCTGGGGCACCTGGAAACGGTCCTGCGGCCCTACCAGCGGGAGGGAGTGGCCTGGCTCGGGAAGCTGTCAGAACTGCGGATGGGGGGCATTCTGGCCGACGACATGGGATTAGGAAAGACGGTGCAGACCCTGGCATTTCTTGCGGCCCGCGAGGGGACGGCGCTGGTTGTGTGTCCCTCGTCCCTGGTCCACAACTGGCTGGCGGAAGCAGGGAAGTTCGTGCCGGACCTGAAGGCCGTGGCGATCGAGGGGCCGAAGCGGAAGGAGGTTCTGGCAGCACATCCCGGGGCCGATCTTCTCATCACCAGCTACGCCCTCCTGCGGCTTGACATCGATCTCTACCGCGAGCGGGAGCTCGAAGTGGTCATCCTCGATGAAGCGCAACACATCAAGAATCCTGAATCACAGGTCTCCCGGGCGGCCTTTCGCCTGCCCGGGACCCATCGCTTTGCCCTCACGGGAACGCCCATTGAAAACTCGGTGAAGGATCTCTGGTCGATCATGAACTTCGTCATGCCGGGATACCTCGGTGAGCGTTCGCAATTTGTGGATCGTTTTGAGAAGCCCCTGGCGCGTGGTGATGCACCCGAATTGCAGCGGAGACTGGCCCGCCGCCTCAAGCCGGTGGTCCTGAGGCGGCTCAAGGAAGAGGTGGCGGAAGACCTTCCCGAGAAAATAGAACAGGTGCGCTATTGTGAACTGAGTGACTCGCAGCGGCAGGTCTACAATTCGATTCTGGAGGAGAGTCGGGGAATGATTTACGACGCGGAGGGCGG
>DMYM01000102.1:2703-2917 GCA_003483645.1 Verrucomicrobiales bacterium | reverse complement strand
TTCAACGCCTCAGCGGTCACCCCCTTGGTGCCGATGAGGGTCTCCACGACCTCGCCCCCCTTGAAGAAGGCGATGGTGGGAAGGGACTGAATGTTGTAGGTGCGGGCCAGTTCCTGCTCGGTATCCACATCAACCTTGCCCACCTTGGCCGTTCCCTCCGTGTCGCTGGCCACCGAGTCAACCAGCGGTCCGATCATCTTGCAGGGACCGCACC
>DMYM01000102.1:0-2511 GCA_003483645.1 Verrucomicrobiales bacterium | reverse complement strand
GTCGGAATGCCGCGCACGCCGTACTTGGCCGGGGCATCGGGATTGTCGTCAATATTGATCTTTGCGATGGTGACCTTGTCGGCGAGTTCGTCGCTGATCTCCTCGAGAGCCGGGCCGATCATCTTGCACGGACCGCACCATTCCGCCCAGAAATCGACGAGCACGGGTTGCTCCGACTGCAGCACCTCTGCCTCGAAGTTATCGCTTGTGAATTGAAGAGCCATGGCAGGACAAACGGGGAAAAGGACGTAGCTCTGCCGCCCCTGGGAGCAAGTCCGGATAGTTACATCCCGTCTTTCATCCTCCCTAGGCGGGAAGAGTTCCAGTCATGATCGCAAAGGCGAGCACGAGGGCGGCGAAAACCGTGGTGATGATGGGATAGGCCATGGCAGTGATTATTCAATGAGTGCGTCCCACCCGGTGGGGTGGTTGACCGGATCTTCCTGACTCACCCACTTGCTGGTGGTAGAGAGCTGCAGGCCGAGCACAGCCAAGGCAAAGACGAAGGCAACGATGGAAAGGATATTGGCGAGGGTATCAGGCTCCTCGTCCTCACCAGCACCCGCGGTATGGAGCGTGGCTGCCTGTCCGGCGGAGAGAGCGGTGGGTGCACCGAGTGCCTGCGTGGCAGCGCCGAGCTGCACGGTGGCCTTGGGCAATTCCTGGGTGTCCCCGACACCGACACCGGAGGCGAGCGGCTGCGTCTTGAGCGGCGTGGTCTTGGGCGCGCTGCTTGCTCCCGGAACCTTCAGCTGCACGGTAGGTGCAGGAGCAGCAGGCGTGGGAGCAGCAGGCCTGGGAGCATTGGAAGCAGGCTTCAGGGGAATGGTGGGAGCCGGGGCAGGAGCGGGGGCGGGAGCCTCGGGCGCATCTTCAGCCTCCTTCTTCGGCGGCTGGGGAGTTTGCTGGTCTTCTTCACTCATAGGGAAATTCAGGTCGGATCGTCTCAGGTGACCCACGGCGGAGTTCACCCCGTGGACGCATGGATTTAAATGAAGCTCGCCAAGGAGTGTCAAACCCTCAAACGGAAAAATGGGGTCCACCAGCCCCTGAGAAGACAATTCCGGGGAATTTGGCCAAAAACTACTCCGTTTGAGGAAAGCAATCCGGCTCCACCCGTGAGAATTTCGCGCTCAGGGACTTTTGAATCGCAAGGGGTGCGCCCCATTCCTATCAAGCATCCCCGTGAGTCAGCCTTCACCCCAACCCCACCTGGAATTGCCCACCCGCCGGTCCTTCCTGAAGCAATCCGCCATTACATCCGGCTTCCTCGGTCTCAGCCTCTATCTGCGAGCTGACAAGGAGGGCAGGACATCGGAGCGGGTGATTGCTCCCTACGGGCCATTGATTCCCGACAGGGCCAAGCTCCTCGATCTGCCTGCAGACTTCACCTACGAGGTGATCTCCAAGAGGGGAACGCCCATGAATGACGGTCTCCGCGTTCCGGGCAGGTTTGACGACATGGCCACCTTCCCTGGCCAGAACGGTCGCATCATCCTCATTCGCAATCACGAGCTTGCTCTCACCCAGTCCGAGTTCGGCGCCTTCCCCGGCAATCACCTGCCCGAGGACATGAATCGTGATCTGGTCTACGATCCGGGCGAGGGCGACGAACTTCCCCAGTTCGGAGGAACCACCACCCTCGTTTACAACCCGGCCACCGGGAAGACCGAACAGGAATTTCTCTCCCTTGCCGGGAGCGATCGCAATTGTTCCGGCGGGACGATGCCCTGGGGGGCGTGGATCACATGCGAGGAATCCGACGACCTCGTTGCAACCCCGCGGGGCCGGTTGCACGGCTACTGCTTCGAGGTCAAGGCCGACCCCAAGCTCGGCCTCCAGAAGCCCGTTGCCCTGGAAGGACTCGGCCGCTTCCGTCACGAGGCGGTGGCCTGCGATCCAGGGGACGGTTCCGTTTACCTGACTGAGGACCGCGACGACGGCCTGCTCTACCGCTTCGTCCCGGATCGCAGGCAGGATCTCAGCAGCGGCACCCTTTACGCCCTCGCGGTGAAGGAGCAGAAGTCCGCCGATCTCCGCAACCACCAGCCGGAACCGAAGCGTTTGATAAAGGAAGGGCAGCGCCTGGCCATCCACTGGATCGAAGTCACCGATCCTGCCTCCCCCAAGGACGATTTGCGGATACGTGAATTCGAGAAGGGCGCCGCCCGCTTTGCACGGGCGGAGGGAATCTTCTACGACAAGGGTGCATTATATCTTTGCTGCACAAACGGCGGACCGGAAAAACGGGGACAGATCTTCCGCATCCTTCCCAAAAACGACCAACGCCCCGATCCGATGGTGGAGTTGTTCCTCGAACCCGGGAAGAGTGATCTCCTCACCAGCGGCGACAACCTCTGCGTGGCGCCCAACGGGGATCTCATCATCTGCGAGGACCTGATCGACCCCTTCAAGCAGCAGCAACTCCCTCACCTCCGTGGGGTCACACCCGGGGGCCAGGTCTTCACCCTGGCCCGCAACCCCGACGCGAAGAACAAGTACGAATTCTGC
>DMYM01000469.1 GCA_003483645.1 Verrucomicrobiales bacterium | reverse complement strand
CCTTCTTGCGGTAGTTGACCGCCTCGCCCACCCAGACCCGTCCGCGATCATCAACATCAATACTGGCGGGATTGGACAATTGATCCTCGGTCGCAAACGGTGTGACGGCCACACCCCCGGCCGCGACAAGCTCCCCGTTGACCGACTCCGCCATGGCGCAAGCCAAGGTGGCACACCACAGAAATGTTCTGGGCATCTTCAATTCTTAATCTCCCCGGCTTGCATCACTTTTCCCGGGCGGTGAGTTGCGGAAATTTCTTCAGCAGCGGCTGGGGGATGGTATTGGGCCAGCCCTGGTTGGCCTGCCGTGGCCCGGGAGTGGTGCGCCCTTCACCAAGGGCTTTTGCGAGGGCATTAACGAGTTTTTCCACCCTGTCGGGGTATTTATCGTGCAGGTTTTCAGTTTCCCGGGGATCGTTTTCAAGGTCGTAGAGCTGCAGCATCGGCAGCTTTTTCCTGGCAGCCTCGTTTTCGCGCGGGGAGCTCCAGCCGCCGGATCCACGGCAGAGGAGCAGTTTCCACTTGCCCATGCGAACGGCAAAATGGCCGCTGATGGAATGATGGATGACCAGGTCATGCAGGGATCCCTCCACTTTTTTTCCGGTGAGGACGGGTAGCAGGCTCACGCTGTCCTCGGCCGCGTTGGCGGGGAGCTTGCTTCCAATGACGTCGGCACAGGTCGCCATGATATCGGCAAGGGAGATTGTCTGTTCACTGCGCGTGCCTTCCTTGATGCGACCGGGCCAGCGCACGATGAACGGCACACGGTGGCCGCCCTCGTAGGCGTCGGCCTTCCAGCCACGCCAGTTTTCATTCAGGTGTACGTTGGCGGTATTCAGCTGGGCGAAGTTGGCCTTGGGTGAAGTGCCGTTGTCACAGGTGAAAATGACGACCGTGTTCTCCACTTGGTCAATATCCTCCAGGGCCTTGAGGATTTCACCGACAGCCCAGTCCGTTTCCACTAGAAAATCCGCGTATGGGGTGATCTTGCTGATTCCCTTGAATTTTCCGCCGGGCGCGATGGGCGTATGCGGAGAGGGCATGGGGAAGTAGAGGAAGAAGGGCTGTTGCTTTCCCTTGCGTTCGCGAACGTATTCGGCACAGCGGCGGCCATACTCCAGCAGGACCTTGGAGAAGTCCCAGTCGGCGACAGCGGGTCCGGCGGACACCCCCACCATCGTGCCTCGCTTCATCTGGGAAGTGAGCTTGCCGATCAGGTGTTCATTTTCACGCCACGCGTAAGGAGGCCAGTTAGGCACATCATCGCCAAAGTAATAATCAAACCCGTGACTGTTGGGTCCGCCCTTGATGGCCTTGGTGAAGTCGATTTCGGCCAATTTCTCGGTGAATCCACCCCCTTGTTTTGGCCAATTCCACCCGAGGTGCCACTTGCCGATCATGGCGGTGGCATAACCCTTTTCACGGAACATTTCCGGCAGGGTTTGGCGGGCATCAGCAATCAAGGGGCGTTCCCATTGCCCGACGATGCCGCGCTTGAGGCGACTGCGCCAGTTGTAGCGTCCGGTGAGCACACTGTAGCGTGTCGGCGAGCAGACACCGGAGGTGGAATGGGCATCCATGAAGGACATTCCCTCGCTGGCCAATTGATCGATGGCAGGTGTCTTCAACCCCATCCTGGCGTTGAATGCAGACACCGAGTCAATGCCCATATCATCACCGAGGATGAGGATGACATTGGGGGGTCCGGGCAAGGCAGAAGCATCGGACACAAGCAGAGCGAACGTCAGGAGGGAGGCGAGGGGCGTCGCCATGCTGAACAAAGAACGGGATTGATACTTTTTCATTATCAGGGATTTCCCAAGGTTTTACCTGATTAGGGCAGGCAACGAGACCTTGCAAGTTACACGTCCTCACACAACCCTCTTTCTGATCCCCCGGTATCACCCCAGGACAGATCTGCTTACACCGGGATGGCATCCCGGGAAATACAGCCCCTTCAGGCCGCCTTCCGGAGCAGGGCCACCATCACCCCCTGGATGACCAGTTCGCTGAGGGGAATGAGATCCGGATACATCTCGTTCTCGGCCTGCAGGTATGGTGTGCCACGATTGACAATGTAACGCTTGAGGGTGGTCTCCCCATCGATAAGGGCCGCCACCACGTCACCATTACGAGGTTCGCGCATCTCCAGGACAACGGTGTCCCCGTCACAGATATGGGCATCAATCATCGAGTCCCCCCGGACCTTCAAGGCAAACACCTTCTTAGACTTGGAAAGACCTATGCTGGTCACATCGATGGAGACACAACCGTCTCTCTCGGGCTCGACATCCTGTGCCATACCGGCCGCAATTTCACCGTAAACAGGAATATCCACGATTTCTTCCCGCTCGAGTTCCTCTGGCAGGACCACCGCGCGGGCCTTCCCTGGCAGCCGATTGATCACCCCCTTCCGCTCGAGGGCACGCAGGTGACTCATCGCTGCGGTCTGGCTGGCAAAACCAAAATGGGCCTGAATTTCCCGGGTGGAGGGCATGATTCCCGTTTCGCGGTGAGAGTACCGGAGAAAATCGAGTAGTTCCTGCTGCCTGTCAGTGAGTTTATGAGCCATTTGAACAGTTCCTGTTTGCATGAACAGTATTATGGTCTGGAAGGGTGAAACGCAAGTATTTCTTTAACGGAATACCTGCAAATGAAGGGAATTTGGCTCTTGAGAATACTTCAGCCAGTGAGATTATCAAAGTCGATGTCTATCGCTTCTGGGCCTCCATTGGCCTGTCTGGTGTTGTCCATAGCCCTGGTTGCCTGCGTTGCCCCTCCCGGGAAACCGACTGTCCAGCAGAAGCCTGCGGCGCTGCCTCCCCCGTCCGTGGTCACCCCCCAGGGCTCCCCGCCCTCGGTCGTCGCCAAGCGGTTGATCGTGGTCGACGTCGCGACCGGGCGGGTTCTGATGGCCAAGAATGCGGACGAGCGGTGCGCAGTGGCCAGCACTCAAAAACTAATGACCGCCCTGTTGGTGACGGAAGCGGGTTCTCTGAACGACCGCGTCGTGATCCAGTCTACTGACACCGCAGTGGAACCGAGCAAACTCTATCTCAAAACCGGACACACCTACACCCGCGGACAATTGCTCAAGGCCATCCTGGTGCGTAGCGCCAACGACGCCTCCGTGGCACTGGCCCGGGACGTGGCAGGAAGTGTCGCGGGTTTTGCACAGAAAATGAATCTCCGGGCCCGCTCCCTCGGAATGTCCAACAGCAACTTCCTGAACCCCCACGGCCTCACCAGGGAGGGCCAGTTCTCCACCGCACGCGACATCGCAAAACTTGCACGCCATGTCTACCAGCATGCGTCCATCCGGGAACCGATGACCATCCGTGATTACAACTTCGTGCACAACGACGGGAAGATCAGAAAACTCACAAACACCAACAAGCTGCTCAAGCGCCTGCCCTATGCCACCGGCATGAAGACGGGAAC
>DMYM01000467.1:5038-5166 GCA_003483645.1 Verrucomicrobiales bacterium | reverse complement strand
CCCCCCACCCCCAGAATCCAACGCCACTTCGTAAGCATGAACACCAAGATCAAGATCCGGATACTGAATCAAACCTTCACCCAACCGTGCGCAGCATTATCGCGCTCACCACCCACATCGTGGTAAGC
>DMYM01000467.1:4559-4700 GCA_003483645.1 Verrucomicrobiales bacterium | reverse complement strand
GCCTTAAGTTTGCTGAGGGCATCCCCTGGAAAGGCCTTGCGCTCCTTTTCGAGATCCACGCCGTAGACTTTGGCAGCATTGAGCCCGAAAATCTTGGCCTTGTCTTCCTTGGTGACCTTCTTGTAGCCGAATTTCTCGCAC
>DMYM01000467.1:0-4194 GCA_003483645.1 Verrucomicrobiales bacterium | reverse complement strand
GGCGTCGATGACCCATTGCGGCGATCCCCACCAGAGGCAATCGGTACCCCAGATCACATGGTCAGCTCCGTATGTCTTGATGTTTTTCCCGATGAGGTGCTGCGCCATGACAGGATGCAGGACTGCCAGCGTTCCGAAAGAGGTGCCGATTTCACAATAGACATTCTCCATCTGCGGGTTGCGCTTCTTGATCTCCATCAGATCCTTGTGCCACTCGAAGTCACCGGTCTCGGGATCGAAGTTCTTGGGATCCTTGAACCCCGGGTCCCAGGTCCCGTGCTTCATGGCGGAATGATAGACTATGAAGCTGAGGTCGGGATGGTCCTTCGCTGCCTTCTCCACATCCCCGGGATGGGCGAAGTGCCCCAAGGTCCGTGACTGGGAAGCAAATCCCTTGTGACAGCTGAATACTTTCAGCCCAAGTTTCTTCGATTTCTCATAAAACGGGTAAGCCAGCTTCTCGTCATCCATACGGAACCCGTTCCCGGACCGACCAGGATCGGTGTGACAATACCACTTCCAGGAATCGATCCCATATGTCTTCACTTCCCGCTCCACCTGATCCCACAGGGCTGGCCAGTCCGGTTCGTTCTTCTTCCGATTCCAGTAGTGATTCGGAGCGCAATTCCCCTGACACAGGACACGCTTGCACCCAGCAAGTTCGTTGAGCTCCTTCTTACTTTTGGACATGAGCCAACTGGGCAGCACACCGCCCCGCCGATCACGCCCTTCCAGGATCTTGCCTGCCTTATCCTTGTCAATCTCCCGACCCGGGACACCCGAGATCACCGCCATGTCCGTATCACTGTCGAAGAAGATCTCCTTTACGAAGTTCTGGAAACCATAGTCCTTGGGATTGTTGCCCAGTTTTACCCCGATGTTTTTCAGGAACTCCGCACCCCGACTTCCAATTGAAAAGCCCGCTGTAAAGTGAGTTTGAACATCGAATACGAAGTACTCGTTCTTGGGCCACTTCTCTGCGCCCGCAGCCTCGTCCTCCGTCTCGGCCGCATCCACTTCCCAATGATGACCAAATACCAGATTGGCCGCCATGAACCCGGTCGCCATCCCCATTGAGCTGCGCATGAAGTCACGCCGCTCCATCCCCAGTTTTCGAGCTTTTTTCTCGGAAAGCTCCAGAATCTTGTCCTCCCAGGCCGCCTGCTGCTCGGTCTGAGCGATGGGCAGAAATTCCTCGTTCGAAACAACCTGTGTCGGGATGGGCGAATCAACGCCCCGGTCTTGATCACGCTTCCACTTGGGGACCCACATGGCTTTGCTTGATTTAGGTTAGCGCCCTTTTTGATGATGGATGATTCCGTTCCGGGCTCCAATACGTAATCATGCATGTTCTTACCCCCATTACCACCTTATCCTTCACTTGCCGGAGTCAATGCTGGCTAAGCTTTTCAGGATCCTAACCTCACACCTGACTTTGCACTGGACCGAATTAGGCAGGGCCCTCTTCACCCTGATGGTTGTCGACGTGGTGGAAATCTTCCTTTTTCATCGTGCGCAGCCTGTTAATTATCGCGCGCATGAGAGCATGGTGCCACCTGCCCGGTCTCCCGTGATTGCATGGAGAAGCTATGAAAGAGAAGGTATACCTCGCAGTTGACTTGGGAGCAGGCAGTGGACGAGTGCTGGCCGCGCGGACGGACCTGCGAACCCTGGAACTGGAGGATATCCATCGCTTTGACAATCCCGGCACCAATCTGCCTGGCGGCCTGGTCTGGAACATCCTCAGCCTCTACCGCGAGATCCTCCACGGGCTCAGTTTGGCAGTGGAGAGATATGGGGAGGATATCACGGCCCTGGGAATCGACACCTGGGGCGTGGATTTCGCCCTCCTCGACGCGCAGGGCCGCCTTCTTGGATTGCCCCACCAGTACCGCGATTCCCGAACTGATGGTATGGAGGAGGAGTGCGAACGACGCTATGGTAATGCCAAAATGTACAGGGAGACGGGCATCATGCCCTTCTTCCTCAATTCCTCCCACCAACTCCTCGGGGAAGCCGTGCGGGATGGTGTTGCCCTTCTCAACGCCTCTCACTTTCTGATGATCCCCGACCTCCTTGCGTTCTGGCTCACCGGGCGCATCGCAGTGGAGCGCACCAATGCCTCCACCACCCAGCTCTTCTCCCCCCTCACCAAGGACTGGGCCTGGGACGTCATCGAGGGATTGGGCCTCCCCCGTCATATCTTCGGTGAGGTGGTAGAACCCGGCACCATCCTCGGTAACCTGCGCGAGGTTGTGGCGGAGGAGATCGGCGGAGATTTTCCCGTCATCGCGACCACCACTCACGACACCGGTGCAGCCGTCACCGGAATCCCCGGGGAGGGCGACTACGCTTTCCTCTCCTCGGGCACCTGGTCGATCCTGGGCACCGAGCTTTCAGAACCCATTCTCACCGAGGAGGCCTTCAGCATCGGCTGGGCCAACGAGCAGGGTGTTGAGAGCACCACCCGCTTCCTTCGCAACATCTCCGGAGCTTGGCTTTTCCAGGAATGTGTCCGCCAATGGCGCTCCGAGGGGGACCAGTCCTCCTACGAGGAATTCGATGAACAAACTGAAACCGCTCCGCCCTTTGGAGCCTTTGTCGATCCCGATCACGATGACTTGAAGGCTCCGGGGCGGATGCCCGAACGGATCCAGGAACTGTGCAAGGCCACCGGCCAATCCGTCCCCTCGAGCACAGGGGAAATCCTCCGTGTGGTCGCCGAGAGCGTTGCCCTCAAGCACCGCGTCCGCTTCGATCAGTTGCAGCACATCACCGGGAAGAAACTTTCCCGGATTCACATGGGTGGTGGGGGCATCAAGAACGAACTCCTCGCCCAGGCGATTGCCACCTCCTGTGGAGTTCCGGTACACGCCGGCCCCATCGAGGCAACTGCCTGCGGAAACATCATCACCCAGATGGTCGCCACCGGTGACCTGCCTGACATCGCCGCAGGCCGCCAACTCATCAGGGATTCAACCCCTCTCAAGATCTTCTCTCCCCAGGATCCCACCCCTTGGAATGTAGCTCTCGCCCGCTTCGAAAAGGGTCTCTGATCATCGCCTCCACCACTCCATGGCCATTAACTCCAACTTTCCTTCCATTGAACACCTCCGGGAGAAGGCCCGTCGCCGCATGCCCGGATTTGCCTTCGACTATCTTGAGGGGGGATGCAACTCGAACATCAACCTGCGTCGCAATACGGACGAGATCCGGGACATCCAGCTCCGTCCCTATTACATTCGGACTTATCCCGGCTGCGAACTCAAGACCGAGATTTTCGGCCACACCTACGATGCTCCCTTCGGAGTGGCGCCCATCGGTCTGCAGGGCCTGATGTGGCCCAAGTCTGCCGAGATCCTCGCAGCGGCTGCCAAGGCACACAATATTCCGTTCGTTCTCAGCACGGTTGGCACTGCAAGCATCGAAACCGTAGCGGAATTGACAGATGGCCAGGCCTGGTTCCAGCTCTACCATCCCGCCGAGGACGACCTGCGGGACAAGATCATTGACCGGGCCGCGAAAGCAGGCTGCCCGGTCCTTGTCATCCTGGCTGACACCCCGACTTTCGGCTACCGGCCCAGGGAGATCCGCAACGGGCTCTCCATCCCTCCCCGGATGACCCTGCGCAACATCATTCAGATGATGTTCAATCCCACTTGGTCCTTCTCACAACTCGGAGCCGGCGCTCCTGAGTTCAAGACCCTGACGCCCTACGTCCCGAAGGGGCTCAGCATGAAGCACCTTGGTCTCTTCATGAACAAGACCTTCTCGGGCCGGCTCAACGAGGACCGTATCAAGGCCATCCGCGACCGTTGGCAGGGAAAACTGGTGGTCAAGGGAATCGTCAACGAAGAGGACTGCGAGAAGGTCGTCCGCCTGGGTGCCGACGGCATCATTGCTTCCAACCATGGAGGCCGCCAACTCGACGCCGGACAATCCACAATCAAATCTCTTCCCTCCCTGGTAAGATCATTTGGTGACAAGCTCACCATCATGATCGACAGCGGAATACGCGGCGGTCCGGACATCGCATGTGCCCTCGCCGCTGGAGCCCGGTTCACCTTCCTTGGCCGCTCCTTCATGTATGGCGTGGGCGCCCTCGGCAAAAACGGAGGCGATCACACCATCTCCATGCTCAAACGCCAACTCCAGCAGGTCATGGAGCAACTCGCCTGCGAGAGAGTGGCTGAC
>DMYM01000324.1 GCA_003483645.1 Verrucomicrobiales bacterium | reverse complement strand
CCGAGACGCACCCGTTATCGTGCAGTTGCACTTCCACCACGCCCACCGGGGTTTCAATTCGATGCTCCCCGGGCGAGAGCCGTCCAAGATGGGCGAGGGTGACTGTCACCCCGATAGTCCCGTGCACACAACCCTGCAGCAATCCCACATTGTTGAAGAAGATCACGCCCGTGGCACAATCCGGCTCGCTTGGTTCGCAGAGGATTGCGCCCACCATCGCATCGTAACCCCGCGGCTCGTTGACACAGGCGGTCCGCACCCAGTCGTGCTCCCTGCCCAGGCGTTCCCGCTTCTCCGCCACCGGGCCCTCCCCAAGATCGGGACCTCCCTCCACCACCACCCGCGTGGGCTCCCCCGCGGTGTGGGAGTCAATCACGCGCAGCTTTCGGATTCCGGTCATGAAAGGTATCTGAATGATGATCGGCGGGGAGTCAAATCTGTCGGTCGATCGCGAGACCTGTCATACGGGAGAGACATCGTCCACCAGCTGTTCATGCAAAGCGATCCACCGCCAGCTGATCCACCGGAATCGTTGGGGACCGGCCCGCCACCAGCTCGGCCACCAGCTTCCCGGTAATCGGACCCATACTGAGCCCCAGCATGGCGTGTCCGCTCGCCACCAGCACCTTCTCTCTTCCCTCCACCCGCCCCAGGTAGGGCAGGCCGTCGGGCGAACAGGGTCGCAGTCCGGACCAGCGTTTCACTCCCTCGAATTCACCGGGATTCAATCCGGGAAACATCCGGCAGGCCGCCTTGATGATTCCCTGCACTCTCCGCTCGTTGATTGAAAGATCATTTCCGCAGATCTCCATCGTCCCCGCTACCCTCAGAGAGTCTCCCATCGGAGTGATGGCCACCCGGGCCTCTCCCAGCAGTGAGCAGAGTCGAGGCAAGGCCGACGGATCATCCAGGGTCAAGGAGTAGCCCTTCCCTCCCTGCAGGAGGATCCGAGTTTTCAGCGACCGGGCCAGGGAGTCCGTCCAGGCCCCTCCTGCCACAATCACTTCTGCGCCGGCCAGCTCCTCTCCATTCTCCAGCAGAACAGTCCCATCCCCAACCTCCTGCACCACGCAGTGGTAGCGAAACTGGGCACCCTTCTTCGCCGCGGCTTCCTTCAATCCCTGCAGAAATCTCCCCGGATCGAGATGACAATCCTGTTCATACCAGATTCCTCCCCGCGCCTTCATCCCGACATCCGGATCGAGCTCCGCCAACCGATCCGGATCGCACACCTCCACCCGTAGACCGAGCTCCCCGGCCCTGGCCGCCAGTTCCACTTCCTCCTTCAGCAACTCCTCGGTCTCGCACAGCATGAGGAGGCCCCGCCGCTGCAAACCGAAGTCGAATTCTCCGGCCAGATCCTTGAATAATTCGCGGCTCGCAAGCTGGAGATCACGCAGCAGTTGCGCACTGGCAGTCACGTGCCTGGCATTGGCGTGTAACATGAAGGCCAGCCCCCAGCGGGCCAGCTCAAGGCTCAGGCGGGGACGCACGTAAAACGGACTCTCCGCATCGAGCAGCCACTTCAATCCCTGAGTGACAACCCCGGGCGCGGCCAGTGGCGTGAAGTGGCTGGGGACCACCATTCCTGCATTCTCCCGCGAACAATTATTCCCATTTTCCGCCTCCCGCTCCAGCACCAGAACCTCCCGTCCCTCCCGGGACAGATGGTAGGCACAGCACATGCCGATGATTCCCCCTCCGACGATGATCACCCGTTCCGTCACGGAGCGGACTCTACCGGGATCCCTCGCGAGAGCCAAGAGCACCCCTGCATTCTCCTTTGACTTTCGCCTTCTCCTTCCCTTTTATTATGATATTCAGACTTTCAATATTCCTTAGCGAAATGATGCCGCTCCATCCCTGGCTTCGTTCCTTCATCCCGGCCGCTCTGGGCCTCCTGCTGGCCCCCCACACCCTGGCCGGAAAACCGGAATTCGCCACCCTCGACATGGCAAGGGCCTTCCAGTCCTACCATCTGACGATCGTGGCGCGGGCCAAGGTGCAGGAGGCCCGCAAGACCTTGCAGCAGGACCCGCGCAGCGAGACCATCAAACTCCTCGATGTGGAGCTCAGGGACCTCAAGACGCAGGTGCAAAATCGCTCCTTCACCGAGGAACAGCGCAGGGAATACTACCGCCGCTACGTGACGAAGAACCACGAGCGCACCTCCCTCAGGCGCGAGCACGAGCAATACCTTGAGGAACAGCGCATTCTCATCAACAGGGACATGGTCAGGACGACCCGCGAGTTGCTGGGCGATGTCCGGGCGATCGTGCAGAAGATCGCGGAAGAGGAGGGCTTCGACCATGTCTTCGAAGTGAGCGGCGAGACCAGCTCCCAGCTCTCCACCCTCATCTACATTCGCAATGCTACCGATCTCACCGATCGCGTGATCGAGGAGCTCAACAAGGACCAGCCGAAGGAAAAAGTGGCGACCAACTCCGGCGGGTGACCTGGTCAGACCTTACTTCCGGCCGCCCTTCCCATTCGTGATGGTCATGCCCGGAATCACTCCTCGTCTACCGTCTCGTCCCGCTGGTAGATCGGAAGCTGCCGATAGGGCACGGTGAAGGCCAGCACCATAGTGGCCGTCCCATAAACCCGGCCCGCCTCGCGGCTGTACCAGGATCCGTCCTCCTGCTGCTTAGGAAGGTAGGATTTGTACATCCAGTCGGCGTAGGTTTCCCAGTACTTGCCGCCCAGCTGGAACATCCCCTGGGCCGAATAATAGTTCCCGTAGAACTCGAACTGGTTATTGGAGAGCCGACGGTGGTTACGCAGGACGAAATCACCGGCCTTGATCGTGGCGGGTTTGCCGTGCTCGCCGCAGAGTTCCAGGCAAAGCAGCCCCATCCCGGTGAGCGACTCCTTGTGACTGGTGCGGTCGGAGTAGCCAAAAGTGCCCAGACGATCATCGTAGTGGCGATAGAGATACTCGACCGCATCCTCGATCGCGCGATCGGGAACCGCGGCTCCGTTTAATTTCGCCGAACGCAGGGCCATGAGTGCCCAACCGCTGCAGGAGGTGTCACTGTCCCGCGATCCGGGATGATACCGCCACCCTCCCTGATGCTGGGGCGACTTGGGAACCCGCTGAGCACGGAGAATCAAGTGAAGCGCGCGGGAGAGGGCCCCCTTGATGCGCTTTTGCCGTTCCGGATCCACCATCCCGGAGACCTCGGACAGGAAAAGGGTGCTGATGTTGTGGGCATACATCGGCCCACTTCCAGCGTGGCCGGCCACAAAGAGGCCACTGCGATCCTGATGCTGCAGGACGTAGTCAATGCAGCGGTTGATGTTGCCGGCGTAGGGACCTTCCGTGGGCATATGCCCCTTGGAGAGAAAGGCCATGCCCACCAGCGAGGGAATACCGGTAGAAGTCCCGTAGTTCTCCGGAAAACTGCCGTTGCGCTCCTGCGCCCGGGCAAGGAACTGCAAGCCACGCTCCACCGAGGGATCAACCTTGCTTTGCCACTCCGAAAAGACCGTCCTGGGCACCTCTTGGGCCACCGTGCTCCAGGAGAGAAGCAGCACCCCGCAAACCGTTCTGACAAACATTCCTCTCACGATAAATCTCTTCCGAATTCTGAACCCTGACCATCAGGCCCTACTCTCTCTCCTTTGCCACCTCCTGGAAGTAGCGTTTCACCAGTCCACGGTAATCTTCGGGCACTCCGGCTGCACCGGCACCGCCCACATCCGAGCGCAGAATCTCCTTGAGCTTCTCCCAGTCCTTGGCGCTCACACCCAGCTTGGCCAGTTCGGGTGGCACGCCAGGATCGGCCTGAGCCTGCCGGATCCCTTCCTGCGGTTCCTGGCCCGGTTCCTGGGACGGCTGGCCCGGTTGACCCGGCTGCTGACCAGGTTGCTGACCGGGTTGCTGCCCACTCTGCATCGCCTGCATCGCTTGTTGGGCAGCTTGCGAGAGAGCCTGAGCAGCTTGCTGCGAGGCCTGTGACTGCTGGCCTGCGCTCTCAGCCTGCGAGGCCTGCGAGGCAGCCTGCTGCGCTTCTGCCAGAGCTTCTCCGGTGCCGGGAAGTTGATTGGGACTGGGCTCTTGCCCGGCGGCCTGCTGCGCCTGCTGGGCAAACTGCTGCGCCGCCTGATCAAGTGCCTGAGCCGCATTGCCAAAACTTTCAGAGGCCTGCGCATGCTGCTGGGCGGCAGCCTGGGACTGTCCCTGCTGTCCGGATTGCGCAGCCTGCGAGGCCTGCTGGCTTCCCTGCTGAGCCTGTTGAGAGGCTTGGGCCATCTGTCCGGACTGACCATTCAACTGGGGCAGGTCCTGGATCGCTTCTGCCAGCGCAGCAGCCTCCGCCGCCTGTAACTCCTGCACGGCCTGGAGAGCCTGATCGACATCTCCCGCTGCCAGCGATTCGAGGGCTTCCGCAATCTCGGCCTGACGTTCCGCCAGGTCGGCAAGTTCCGGATCAGCCAAGTCGCCCTGTCCCGGCTGCTGTCCTTCCCCGGGCTGCTGTCCTTCCCCGGGTTGCTGT
>DMYM01000498.1:2540-2684 GCA_003483645.1 Verrucomicrobiales bacterium | reverse complement strand
TGGTCGTCATCGGCCACCACCCGGAGGGTCGCAAAAATCCGGGTCTCCCCCTGCTTGGTGTCCACCTCCGCCCGGAGCTCTTCAATATCCTCCGCACCGGGAACCATGCGCCGGTATGCCGACAAAAAGGCATTCTCAAGAGCC
>DMYM01000498.1:0-2205 GCA_003483645.1 Verrucomicrobiales bacterium | reverse complement strand
CACCTTCTCGCGCTCGATGCTCTTTTCCTTTTCGTAAAATTCTATGAGGGCGACGAGGTCGTTCGTCATGATCTTCTGATCGTTCTGGTCTGGAGACGCAAAAGAGTGGGTCGTGGGAACCCACTCCTCGAAAGCGTCAAGGGTTGTTCTGTTGCGGTCGCTATAGGCTCGCGCCCCCCATGAATCAAGAGAAAAGACGAGCCCGGACATTCACTCCACCCGACCCATCCAGGCCCTTGAACAGGTTCGGCTCCGCCCTCCCCGGCACCCTGCCTGCCAATCCTTACTTGACCAGCTTCCGCCAGCGCAGGCCACGCAGTTCAGCGGTCGTCTGCCACGTCGCCAGACCCAACGGCGCACACTTCTCGATGTCCCCGAATCGCAGGCCCAACGTCCGGCCCTTGGTATTCACATCCACCAGCTCCTTCTTGTCGATCCACGCCTTCAGGCTTTCCTTACGAACCTCCAGCCGGATCTTGTACCACTGCTTATCCTTGAAGGCCTGGTAACTGGCAGTCTCGTTCTCGGAAGCGTCCATCCCGTCGATACTGGAGAATCCCACCACCCCTCCGCCCCAGCCACCGCAGATGAAGGTCACACAGGTTTTCGCGTCCCGCACCGGGAGCGTCAGGCCACAGAAAAAATCCACCCCGGATGTCCGCCGGGCCGCCACCTCAATCTCGTATGGGGCCTCCGGCAGATTCCCTCCGCTGAACACCACCCCGGTCAGCTCCGCCCCCTCCTCGATAGTCAGGGTTCCACCTTTCCAGGCCGTATCCCCCTCACCTCCAAAATTCAGTGCCTTCCAGGATCCCATCCCTTCCCTGGCTGGCGCCAGCGAAATCCACTTTGCTTCCTTGCCACCTGCCTTCTTACCATCAACTCCCTCGGGCTTGTCCGCGCCCGCCATCATCATTCCGGCCAGCAGCACCAGGATTATCCAAACTCGCGCCTTCATCGTCTCTCAACTATTCACCCTGTCAGCGAACCCGGCAAGCCAAGAGACTACTCACCCTCCTTCACAACGCTTCCCCGTGACCAGCCACCGTGCAAACTGCATACTGAACATTGAATCCTGACGCAGGTCCATCCTCCTGGACGCTGCTTACGCCCTGATCCACCCCTCCGAGACGGTGGGGCAGTCCTATGCCCGCCACCTCGAAGCGGCCGCCGGGTTGGTGGACGCCGTGCACTTGACTCTCGGACAAGCCACTCCACTCTTGCAGGCAAATTTCCCCCGAGCCAACTCAGGCCCTCAAGGTTTGCTCATCAATGAGTTCGATTCGAAAAGGGTTTTCATTTCCAGATGATGCCGCACGGCGAGCGGCCTGCCAGTGCCCCGCCGGCAAGCCGGCCATGTTCCAGTCCTGGCAGAATCTGCTCTTCCTGCACTGGGCCGTCCCGGCAGGGAACTTGGAGAGTCACCTTCCCCAGGGCCTGCGTCTCGACAACTTTGAGGGCCAGGCTTGGTTCGGCATCGTTCCTTTCTTCATGCGGGATATCCGTCCCCGTCGACTCCCTGCCGTGCCTGGAATTTCCAACTTCCTGGAACTTAATGTGCGGACCTACGTCTATGATGAATCCGGGATTCCGGGGGTCTGGTTTTTCTCGCTGGATGCCAACCGCAGGATGGCCTGCGCTCTCGGCCGCTCACTTTTTCACCTGCCTTACCGCCAAGCGAAAATGAGCACACAGGCTGGAGAGTGGATCGATTACAGGGCCCTGCGAAACGGAGAAACAGAATCAGCCGACTACCGTTATCGCGGCATTGGCCCGGACCGCATCGCAGAGCCAGGCTCCCTGGAGTTCTTCCTGCTTGAGCGCTACGTCCTCTACTCACATGAGAAAAAGAAAAATCGCCTCTGCCGCAGGAGGGTCCACCACGAGCCCTACCGGTTCCATGATGCTGAAGTCGAGCGATTCTCGACCGCACCACTTGCCTGGAACCACCTTCCGCTAGTGCCCGCCCCTCCAGATCACGCCTGCACCGTTCCACGAGTCGACGTCAGCATCTTCAGCCTGTGCGAAGTCGGCACGGTGCCATAAGAACCGCAAGATCGGAAGGAGTGGCCTTGGATCCGTCCCGGACAAAACGGGGATTAGCGGAAACCGCTGGAATTCACAGCCGGAAGCTGAAAGTACGGAGACTGGGACTCGAACCCAGGACCAATTGGTTAAAAGCCAACTGCTCTACCAACTGAGCTA
>DMYM01000249.1 GCA_003483645.1 Verrucomicrobiales bacterium | reverse complement strand
TCCAGGCCCTTGTTCATCATGGTGGCGGAATCCACCGAGATCTTGCGCCCCATCACCCACTTGGGATGAGCCACGGCCTCTTCCACGGTGACTTGATCCAGCGTATTCACATCCCGATGGAGGAACGGACCGCCCGAGGCCGTCAGGAGGATTTTCTCGACACCATGCGCCGTCATCGAACGGGTGTAGCCGTCGGGCAGGCACTGGAAGATGGCATTGTGTTCGCTGTCGATGGGCAGCACCTTCACTCCGGCCTCCTTCGCCGCCTTCATCACGAGTTCACCCGCCATCACCAAGATCTCCTTGCTGGCAACCGCGAGGTCTTTTCCTGCCTCAATGGCGTCTAGCGCTGGCTGCAATCCCTCCGTCCCGACGATGGCGATCAGGACCATATCCGCCTCGGGAAGGCGCGCGAGTTCCCGCAGGCCTTCAGCACCGGCATGGAGCACACATCCCTCCGGCGCGGACTCCGCCAGTTGATCGGTGAGGCTCTCATCGGCGATCGCGAGGTGCTTGACGCCAAATTCCCGAGCCTGGACCACAAGTTCCTCCGTGCGTCGCCCGGCAGCCAGCCCAACCACCTCCATTCGCTCCGGGATCTCACGGGCTACTTTGAGCGCACTGGTTCCGATCGACCCGGTCGAACCGAGGATCACAACCTTCTTGCGGGTAGCTGAATGAGAATCAGACATCAATTGCTAGAGGACCAGAAGGTAGACGTAGAGGAATGCGACTGGCAGCGCAAAGCAAAGGCTGTCGATCAGATCCAGGACCCCCCCGATGCCCGGCAACATGTGGCCGGAATCTTTCACGCGCAGGCTCCGTTTCAGGATCGACTCGGCCAGATCGCCAACCATCGCGGCGAGGGCGAGAATGAACCCGAGGATCGCGATATGGTGCACTCCACTTATCCACGCAAAGTGTTCCTTGCCGAGCGCGTAGACCCCGAACGCACCGGCTTGCGCGAAGAACAATGACCCTAGGTAGCCTTCCCAGGATTTGGCCGGACTGATGTGCGGGATGGCCTTGTGCCTGCCGGTCAGGGTTCCCACGAGGTAGGCACCCATGTCGGTGAACTTGGCCACCAGGACCACGAGGAGGACAAGCCAGAACCCGGATTCGACGGAGGGCGGCAGGAGCACAAGCCGGATGATGAAGCCGCCAAAGAGGATGGGAATGTAGACAAAGCCGAGAAGTGCGAGAGCAATCGCCCGCACCGAGTCGTCGCCCTCGATGGGAAAACGCAGACGCAGGACGAAGGATCCGACAGTGACCGCGAGCACTCCTGCCATCTCCGGCAGAAAGTCGGCTCCCTTCAGCGAATCAGGATCATTGAGGGCCTGGGTCACCAGCAGCCCCAGGAAACCCGCACACACAATCAAAGCCCAGCGCCGGCACTCCTTCCCCGGCGCTTCCCTGGTCAGGACAAGGTACTCGAAGCTCCCGAGGAGAGTGAAGGCTGCAACCAGTGCCACGAGGCCCCAGAGTGCCCCACTCAGGAAGACCGCCACCACGACACCCCAGAGGAGAATCGTGCTGATAAACCGCGCCTTGAAGGATGCTACGCGGGGGGAACCCTTGCTGGGCGCGGACGCCATCGTGGAAGGCATACAACCGCGTTGACCCCACCCACGCAATGCCAAATCCCCCCCTCGCCGCTCCTCCACCTGGAAAAAATCCGCAACCATGGGCCGACACCCCTGTTTTATCCCCCAGCACGGCCAAAACCCCGTGAACTAACAGACGACATGAAGAAGACACTCCAAGCATTCTCCCTGGTCCTGGGCCTCCTCGCCACAGGATCGATCAACTCCCTTGCTGAAGAAGACAAGGGTGAGAAGAAGCCCCCTCGCGCCGAGCGTGGTGAAGGCGAACGCCGGGGACCGCCCCGAGGCGGCTCCCGCCAGATCCCGAAGGAAATCCTCGAGAAATTCGACAAGAATGGCGACGGCAAGCTCGACGAAGACGAGCGCAAGGAAGCCATGGCAGCCCGCAGAGCCGAGTTCATCAAGAAATATGACAAGGACGGTGATGGCGAACTGAGCGAAGAAGAGCGCAAGGAAGCCATGAAGGGTCGTCGCGGCCGTGGTCGCCGGCCCCAAGGTGACCGCCCCGAAGGTGATCGCCCTGAAGGTGGTCGTCCCGAAGGTCGCCGTCCCGACGGCAAGAAGCCCGACGGCAAGAAGCCCGACGGCAAGAAGCCCGGCGGCAAGAAGCCTGACGCCTGAAGCCAGACCACATCTGACAACTCCATCGATTTAAAGGCCGGGAGGATTTTCCTCCCGGCCTTTTTCTTGAGTTGTGGCATGAGACCGCCTGAGCCCTATCCCCATTCTTCGCACAAACTGCCCTGTGCCGTGAATATCCTCTATCGGTCCTTGCTCTCGGCACAAAACATCTCTCTCCGACCTCTGCCCGCGCAGGACTAGCGCGCCCGCGCCTTCTGGCTGAGCAGCTGGGAGACGGTCACGAACTTAAATCCCTTGGAAAGTAATCCATCCAGGGTGGCAGGCATGGCGTCCACGGTGGGGGCGTGCAGGTCGTGGGCCAGCACAATTGACCCGTTAGTGGTACGGGTAAGGATACGATTCTTGACCACGCTCACCCCTGGTCGCTGCCAGTCACGGGGATCAACCGCCCACATGATGGTTGGGTAGCCGAACCGCTCCATGATCAGTTGGCGCTGCCGTTGGTAGATTGCGCCGTAGGGCGGGCGCATGGTCCGCGGCTGCACTCCGGTCGCATTCACGATGGAGCTCCGCGTTCTCGACATCTCGGCCAGAACCTGTGCATCACTGAGGGTCTTCAGATTGCGATGGGTATAGGTGTGGTTGCCGATTTCGTGACCCTCCGCCACAATCCGCCGGGTGAGATGGGGATAGATGTCCACCTTTTGGCCGATCACATAAAAGGTCGCCTTGATGTTGCGCCGCCGCAGGATGTCGAGCAGCCGCGGCGTGTTTCTGGCGTGCGGACCGTCGTCAAAGGTCATCGCGATATAGGGCTGGTGTCCCAGACCGCGGGAGTGCGTGATCCCAATTGACTTGGGGAAGCGAGAGGACAGGCTCACGCTCGGGTTGCGGGCCGACGGCCAGGCGTGATAGGGCGAACGGTAGCCGTTATTGGCCAGAGTGGAGGGCTTCTTGCCCTTGGAGTCGATTGAAGTGCAGCCACTGGTAAAGGCAATCAGTACAGCCGCTGGAAAAAGGATGAGAGGACGGAGGAACATAGGCACGTTCTCGAAAGGGATGAACAAAACGGCACCCATCCTTACCGTTTTTGGCGCTTGGTGTCACGCCTTAGTTCCCTCCGCCCTCCCCTTCCCTGTCTACAAAACGCGTCAAAATAGGGTATAGAGCCTCAACCGCCTGAGGCGGCCAAAAGTTCCGGGCAGTAACAATCGCGGTATCCAGCACCCGGTGTTCCGGCCAGTCCGCCTGGCCTGGAATGCGTTCGATCGCCCGCCCCACGATTCGCTGGGCCGCCGTTGCGTTGGCCTGCAGGTGACCGATCACGGCCTCCACATTGACTTCCTCGCCCTTCCAGCAATCGTAGTCCGTAACCATGCACAAGGTGGCCAGCGCGATCTCCGCTTCCCGGGCCAGTTTCGCTTCGGGCAGGTTGGTCATCCCGATCACATCGAAGCCCAGTTTACGATTCGCCTCACTCTCTGCCCGGGTGGAGAAGGCCGGTCCGTCCATGTTGACGTATGTCCCGCCAAAGTGAACTTCCAGGTCCGGCTCATCAAGGGATGCCTCCAACAGGATGCGCCGCAGCGGAGCGCTCACCGGCTCTCCAAAGGAGATATGGGCCGCGATTCCCTGTCCGAAGAAGGTGTGATGCTCCCGCCGACTGGTGCGGTCGAAGTACTGGTCGGGAATGACGAGTGCA
>DMYM01000426.1:1290-11717 GCA_003483645.1 Verrucomicrobiales bacterium | reverse complement strand
ATTCCTTGGCCTGATATTCATGGAGATTCATAAAAAAAGTCGATGCCCCAGATAAACGTCAAGGGCACCGATGTGGCAAGATATTTTGGGGAAATTAACGTTCGCCGAGCGCCACCCACGGTTTGCCGTCGTCGCCAGCGTATTGGGCGCGGGGGCGGATGAGGCGATTGCCGTTGAGGTGCTCAAGCACATGCGCCGTCCAGCCCGCAGTGCGCGCGATGGCGAAGATGGGCGTGAAGAGATCGGTGGGCAGGCCGAGGGAGTAGTAGACGGTGGCTGAGTAGAAGTCGACGTTGGCATTGAGGCCCTTCTTCTCTTCCATGAGCTGGGCAATGCGCTCGGACATTTCGACCCACTTGGGCTCGCCCAGTTCCGCGGTAAGCTTGCGCGCCATCCGCTTGAGGTGGGGGGCGCGGGGATCGAGCACCTTGTAGATGCGGTGACCGATGCCCATGATCTTCCGCTTGTTGGCAAGGGCGTCCTCGATATAGGCGTCGACCTTGTCGACGGAGCCGATCTCCTCGAGCATTTTGATCACGCCCTCGTTGGCTCCGCCGTGGAGCGGCCCCTTGAGAGTGCCGATGGCGGAAGTGATCGCAGAGTAGAAGTCCGAGAGAGTCGCGATGGTCACCCGGGCCGAGAAGGTGGAGGCGTTCATCCCGTGGTCGGCGTGGAGGGTGTAGGCGATGTCGAGGGTCTTGGTGGCCTGCTCACCGGGCTCCTCCCCGGTGGAGAGATAGATGAAGTGGCCAGCCTCGGAGAGGTCCTCGCGAACGGGAGGCAGATCGAGTCCCTGGCGGGCCCGGTGGTAGTAGGCTACGATGGTGCCCACCTGCGCGCAGAGTGACATGGCAACCTCGCGGTTGGCCTCGTGGTCAGGCTCGCCGATCTTGGCCCGCTTGTCGTAGAGGCCGAGCATGGAGACTGCGGTGCGGAGAACATCCATGGGACCCGCATCCCGGGGGGCAGCCTGGAGGAAATCAACGACTCCCTGCGGAATGGCGCGGCGACTGGCGAGATCCTTCTTGAAGGCATCGAGCTCGGTCTGCCCGGGAAGCCTGCGATGGTGGAGAAGATAGACCACTTCCTCGTAGCAGCAGTGCTCTACCAGATCGTCGATATGATAGCCGAGGTAGGAGAGACGGCCGTCAAGGCCTTCTACGTTGGAGAGGACGGATTCGTTGGCGGTGACTCCTTCGAGGCCTTTGGCGTAATCGGACATGTGTAATCAATAAGGTAAAGTGCACGGCGGAGTCCCGGGGAGGGAGTGTGCGCCCCGCGAAAAAAGCGGGCTGTGCTGCAAGGTGCAAGTTGGTAATAGATGAAGATTCCGATTAGAAGAGTTTCTTCGTTGGAGAGTTTTCGGCTGGGCCTACCATTTGGGCGTGGGAGAGGGCTACCAGATTGCGATCGAAACGAGTGCGCCGCGCGGCTCGGTGGCAGTGGGTTGGGGGGAGAATACGATTTTTTCAGCAGAATTTGAGCTCGACCGGCGGCCCTCTGAACTTCTTCTGGAGCCCCTGCAGGAGGCCTTGGGCCTTGCGGGGAAGGGTTTGATCGAGCTCGTCCTGATCGGGACAGGCCCGGGCAGTTATAATGGAGCGCGGGTCGGAATTGCGGCAGGGCAGGGTGTTGCGATCGTCCACCAGTGCCCTGCGGTGGGGATTTCCTCTCCAGAGGCCCTTGCCGATGTGCGGGCCGGAGGGCCGTGTCTGGTCCTGGGCGATGCCCGGCGGGGCACGTTTTTCACATTGGAGCTTCGAGAGGGAAAGTTGGCCGGAAATCCCTGTTTGTCGGATCATGTGGGATTCAGCCAACGGGTAGACGCTGCGCGGGATTCCGGCTGGACCCTGGTGAGCCTGGAGGATCCCGCGCGACTTGATCTACCCGGACACGACGTCCGTCTGGGGGTCCCCTCGGCCGAGCTCCTTCTTCAGGCCTGGCGGGTGCGCTCCGAGGAGGAACGCCGGGAACTGCTGGAGGCCCCGCCCGAGCCCTTTTATCTGCGTCCGCCTCACATCACCCGTCCGAAGTAGGTTTGTCCGAAGGATTTGTTCACCGCCCTGTGCTGGCAGAAGTCCTGCAGCTCTGTGAGAGCGAGTCAGAATAACCCGTGACCCCGGTTGTGGGGACCGTGACAGAGGGGAGGCAACCGCCATCAGACCCAGAGTTTGATGGCCCGCAGAAGAGCGGATTCCCGGAGCTTGTCGGGGTGGGCGTTCCCGTAGGTGATGGCGTAGTGATACTTCAGGAGGTCCTCGGAAAAGGAGGGCATCTGATCGGTCCTGGCGAGGGTGGTGAGTTGTTGGCGCAGGGTGCGGCCAGGGGGCATGGGTTGCCCGCGTCGCGCACAGGCCTGCCGGAACCGTGCAAGGTAGCGGGGTGGTTCGGGGAGCAGCCCTTCGGAGGCAGCACCTGGGATTCCGGCAGGTTTGCGGCGGGAGCGCAGGATGAGGAAGCAGAGCGGGACGAGGGCGAGGCCGACCCCGAGCGCGAGGGAGATCCAGAGGGCGGAGTCTTCGAAGGAGCGCTCTGGTGAAGCGGAGAAGTCCGGCAGACCCTCCTTGGAGAGGGGCAGTTCCTCCCCGGTGTCGGCGATGTCGAGGCGTGTCCGCGATTCCGGCGGGGTGGTATCAAAGACGACCCAGCCCACATTATCGAGATAGATCTCGGTCCAGGCGTGCGCTTCGCTGGCGCGGAACATGAAGTAGCCGGGACCGCTGTACCATTTACCCCCGCTCCAACCATAGGCAATGCGGGATGGAATATTCAGAGCGCGGCTGAGGAGGGCTCCGGCGGTGGCGAAGAACTCACAATGCCCGCGCTTCTCGTGGCGCATGAAATTGAGCATGGGGTCGAGTTCTTCGGGGTTATCGATTTCAAGGGAGTAGAGGTAATTCTCCCAGAGGAGCTTACGCAGGCCCACCAGCCTGGAGGCGGCGTCCCGCAGGGTCTTGCTGGAGAGGTTGATGATTTCGTCGCGCAGTTCCTCGTTGGCAGGCAGTTCAAGCAGATGGGAGTCCTCCGGAAGGGTCGGGAAGCGGAATCTGTCCAGCACCCCTGACTCAAGCAGGCTGGTGAGGGTGACGGTTCTGGCGGCCACCTCGTAGGCGTGGCCCTCTTCCGGGTCGGCCGCGGGATTGAGACGAAAGATCCCGGGATCGACGTGGCGCAACTGCTCAACCTTGCCCCGGGTGGCTCCTTGGGGAGCGGTGAAGAGGTCGTCGCCGCCGGGGTGAGAGGGTTGGATGATCTCGCCACGGAGCAGGGGACCTGGTCGGCCTTCCGGTTGTTTGAGATTGACGTTGCCATTCTCGTCCGGGAGGAGGAGCTCCGGGGTCATGCCCACGGGTGACCAGGTGGAGTCATCGAACTTTTCAAGGGCAAAGGCACGCAGGTAGATCCGACTGCGGAGGAGGCGGGCGGAGGTTGCAGGATCCCGGGGCCGGAAGAAGATTTCAGGTTTGTCGGAGGGGCGGGCGTCGCTGCTGAGAGGGAGGCGCCGGCGGCCTTGGGAATCCCAGAGCCAATTGCCCGAAACGGTAGTGCCGTGCGGGTTGCCGTCGTCGCCGGAGGCGGAGGGGCTGTCGTCACCCCGAGGCGGGAACAGGGTGTCGACCACACCCCCGGAGATGGATTCGGCGTGAGAGGGCACCACACTCAGGAAGCAAAGAAAGAGGCACTCCACGCTCAGGATGCCCAGACCAATGGCAAGGTAGTCCGACCAGCCGGGTGCCCGGACGGAACGTGCCAGGCTGCAGGACGGTCGCTTCCGCCGCCGCCACATCCCCATCCCCAGGACCAGGACCAGGACCGCGAAGCAGGTCCGCAAGACCGGGTGTAACTCCTCCGGCCGGCCGCGAAGCAGGACATAGGCGGTGGTGACCGTAAGGGCGAGGAAGATGCTGCGCATGGGTTGGTTGCCAGGGGTCGATTTGCGGGAGGGTGTTGAGGCCTTCTTCAGGAGAACTATTCGCGGACTTGCAGTTTCCTCGCCCCGTACCTGTGTTGACGGATGTCTATGAGGAGGGCCTGGCGGTCAGGCAGGGTGTCTTTCCAGGCCTCTGTCGGCATGTCGGAGAGGATGATGAGGGAGTGGTCTTCGGGAACATGCTCGATCACGGGAGCAAGGTTGTGCGCCTCGGTGTCACTGCGACGCCGGGCCCGGGCGAGCGAGACGAGGAGGTTGCCGAAGCCGCTGCGGGAAACCACCGAGAGAGGGTGCCATTCGTTGAAATCGGCGAGGAAGGCTGCAGGGATTCCGTGTTCCCGGAGATAGCGCAAGGTTCCGCAGGCCAGAGAGAGGGCCCACTCGAAGCGATCAGCGCGGATGAGCTGGCCGGACATGCCGAAGGAATGGAAAAGCACCGTGCAGTGGCGGGGATAGAAGCCGGGAGGATCGTTTTCACGGATGCGCAACCCACGCCCGCGACTGAGGGAGCGGGCAGAGGCGGGCCAGTGAATGTGTTTGGCAGGATCGCCGACCTGCCAGGGCCGGATGCCCCGTAGTTCGCCGGGGGCGTTACCGGGAGTGGTGCCGGGCAGGAGGGATGCATCGTGCAGGGCACCCTGGGTTGAGAGCTCCCTGGGAGTGAGAGGTCGGGGGAAGACGAGGATTTCGTGCGCGATCACCCCCGAGGCCTTCCCGTGAAAGAGCCCGAGGGGCATGATCGTCTCCAGGGTGTAGTCATGCTCAGGGAAGGAACTGCGTCCGGGGATGGAGCCTCGCAGGCGCACTTCGGAGCTCGACCCGGCGGCCGTCCAGGGAGCGAAGGTGTGGATGTCGACCTGCCCTGCGAGGTGCAGTTCAATCTTGATGCTGAAGGCGTCGAGCAGGCTGCGGTTGTTGTGAAGGAGGACCCGCAGGTCGAACTGTTGGTCGGCGTAGACCCGGGTGGGCGCCCGTAAGCTGAGAGAGAGCCTTTTCAGGTTCAGGCGGATGAAGATCCAGGCCCCCGCCAGGAGGAGACAGCCACTCGTGCCCAGAGTGATGAGGATTCCGTCGGTCCTGAGAAAGCCCAGCACGGTAAGCGCGAGTGATGCGCCGAGGAGGATGGCACCGCGGGGAGTAAGCATTCGGGATCAGTTTACGGCTTGCCGGACGTCGAGCAGCGGAGGCGGGTTTTCAGGAAACGGACATGTGTCGTCAGAGGGCCAACAACGGATAGCTGCAGTTACGGGACCGGCGTCTGGTTGAGGGCGGCGTCGAGGATGGGGTCGGGATCGAGGGTGTCCTCGGTGAGGAGACGGTGGCGCAGGACATGGGGGAAGACTGCCTGCAGGTGGTCGGGGTGAACGGCGGACTGGCCGTCGAGGAGGGCATAGGCGCGGGCGGCGGCCTGCAGGGCGAGCGTTCCGCGCACGGAGACGACGTGGTCCTGACCTGCCAGAGACCTGGCAGATTGGCAGAGAGCCAGGAGATAACGCTGCAGGTTGTCGGAGATGGGAAGCTCTATGACCTGCTCCTGGAGGGTGATCAGATCCACCAGGCGCAGGATGCGGGGAACGTCATCCTGGCACAGGGCTCCATTGCTGTGGAGTTTGAGAATATCGAGCTGACAGTCCTCCGAAGGCAGGGCCATTGGGATGGAGAGGAGGAAACGGTCCAGCTGCGGCTCGGGCAGAGGGAAGGTTCCCGTGGACGAGGTGCTGTTCTGGGTAGCCACCACCAGGAAGGGATCGGGGAGCTCTTTTGTTTCTCCATCGATGGAAACCTGCCGCTCGTTCATGGATTCGAGAAGGGCGGACTGGGTGCGGGGAGAGGCACGGTTGATTTCGTCTGCCAGGAGGAGGTTGGAGAAGACAGGCCCCGGGACGAACTCGAACTCACCATTCTGCTGGCGGTAGAGATTGTAACCGATGATGTCGGAGGGAAGCAGATCAGGGGTAAACTGGAGGCGCTTGAAGATGCCGCCGACGGAGGCGGCAAGGGTAGAGGCCAAGGAGGTCTTTCCGATCCCTGGCGGGCCCGTCACGAGAGCATGGCCCCGGGCGAGGAGGGCCGTGAGGAGGAGGTCGGCCGCCTGCTCGGAGCCCAGAATGGTATCGTTGAGCTTCCTGCGGAGCGTCTGAAGGGAATCGTGAGGCACGGAGATGAGTTACTAGCTAAACCCGAAGGGTAAAATGGGAAATTTCCTGAGAGCCTGAAGCGCTGCTGGCGTTCTCCCAATAACAGAACGTGGCGGAGGCCCCGTTCTTGGCACTTTTAGAGCGCCCCACGGCGAGCAGGCCTGAATACCAGGAGCTCCGGGCACGAAGATCGGGAGGTTGAGCAGGGCCAGCCCGGGCTGGATTTCGGAGACCGGGGGCTCAATGAGCGGAATTGGTTAGCCTGGCTTGAGGCTGGCAGCAACTTCCGCGATGGCCGCAGGGTAGATCTTGTGCTCCTCGATCTGGATGCGGGCGTGGAGGGACTCCGGGGTGTCGTCAGGGAGAACGGGAACAGTGGCCTGGAAAATGACCGGGCCGGTGTCCACTCCGGCGTCCACGTAGTGCACGGTGCATCCACTCTCGGTGGCACCTGCCTCCACTGCCTGGGTCCAGGCGTGAAGACCGGGAAAACTGGGGAGGAGGGAGGGGTGAATATTGATGATACGCCCGGCGAAGGCCTGGAGGAGGGGAGCACGCAGCAGGCGCATGAACCCGGCCAGGCAGACCAGTTCGACCCCGGATTGCAGGAGTGCTTCGGCGGTTTCGTGCTGGACCTCTTCCGGGAAGTTCGATCTGAAATCACGGCAGTTGATGAGGCCGGTAGGCAGACCGGCCCGGGCGGCTCGTTCCAGAATGTAGGCGTCCGGGATATCGCTGAGTACCAGGGCGATCTCGGCGTCGAGCCCACCCGTGGCGATGGCGTCGAGAATGGCCTGCATGTTGGAACCGGAACCGGAACCGAGAATACCGAGGCGAATCACGGCGGGATGCTACGAACCGAAGCGCGGGGAGACAAGCGCTCCCGGGGGGAGAAGAGCCAGCGGGGAGGGGGACGGGATGGGCAGTTTCCCGTTGGTGGTCGCAACGGAAAGTTGGATAGATTCCCCCGGCACTCAGCTTTCACTTGCCCCCACCGGGGCGGAGGGGGCATAGTCCGTGTGCTGTGAAACTTGCGTTTTTTATGTTGTTGAGTGTCGGCTGCGTGCTGGCGATGTGTTCCTGCGGAACGGTCGATGACCATAAGGCGGGCGGTGGTGCCTTCGACAACTCCTACCTCGGGAAGCGGCTCGATTCGAATAATCCGAGCCTGGAGGACAATCCCAACGAGAGGGGTAAGACTGCGGTGCCGTCCTACCAGCAGTGGCGCCAGGAGTAGGCCGAACCTTCTCTTAAAACTCAGGCTAAAATGCACGATCCCCGGATCGACCAGCTGGCGCGACAACTGGTCCGCTACTCGACCAACCTGAAGCGGGGCGAGAAGGTTCTCGTCGACCTTTACGATGTTCCGGAAGAGGTCGGGATCGCCCTGGTCAGGGAAGCACGCGGACGGGGTGCGATTCCCTTTGTCACGGTGAATTCCCTGCGGGTCTCGCGGGAACTTCTCCGGGGGGCGACCGACGAGCAGTACCGCCTTCTCGCTAAGCACCGCATGGCTGAGATGCGTGACATGAACGCCTACATTGCGGTGCGGGGCAGCCATAACATCGCGGAGTGGAGTGACGTGCCCGCCGGGCGGATGGATCTGGTGCAGGGGCACACCCGCAAGGTTCTGCGCCATCGGGTGGAGCAAACGAAATGGTGTGTGCTGCGCTGGCCCCATGCGGCAATGGCCCAGCAGGCGGGAATGAGTACGGAGGCCTTTGAGGATTTCTACTTTCGCGTGTGTCTCCTGGATTACAGGGCACTCAAACCGGCCATGAAGGCCCTTGGGCGGCTCATGACCAGGACGGACCGGGTGCACATCAAGGGCCCGGGAACGGATCTTGAGTTCTCGATCAAGGGGATTCCCGCCATCCCCTGTGGTGGAGAGTGCAACATTCCGGATGGAGAGTGTTTTACCGCACCCGTGCGGGATTCAGTAAATGGGGTGATTACCCACAATGCGGCGACGATCTACAACGGGATTCCGTTCGACGGGATCGTGCTCGAGTTTGAGAAAGGCAGGATCGTGAAGGCGCAGGCGGACGGGAAAAACAAGGAGATCAACAAGATTCTCGATGCTGACAACGGGGCGCGCCATATCGGAGAATTCGCGCTGGGGTTTAATCCGGAGATCCGGGAACCGATGCGTGACATCCTCTTCGACGAGAAGATCGCGGGCTCCTTCCACTTTACGCCCGGGCAGGCATACGACGAAGCCAGCAACGGTAACAAATCCAAGGTTCACTGGGATATGGTGAGTATTCAGCGCAGCGACTACGGGGGTGGTGAAATCTGGTTTGATGGCAAGCTCATCCGCAAGAACGGCAAGTTCCTGCCAAAGGCTTTGCAGAAGTTAAACTGGTAGTTCGGGGAAGGGGGTTGCGCAGGACGGGGAAACGGGCGGCCGCCCCCGTTTCCATTCAGCCTTTCCGCTCGCTCCGGATTCGCCTTGGAATTAGTCAAGGAATCTGAAATTGTTAGGCGCAATGCTTCGGCCAATTGGACTGTGGGTGATGCTTGTCGGCATGGCAGGCGCGCAGAGCTACGTCGCAAGCCGGGAGAAGGTTCCTTCCGCGGCCCGTGAGTTCAGGGCGGCCTGGGTGGCCTGCGTCTACAACATCGACTGGCCCCCCAGCAAGGGGTTGAGCGCCCGGACGCAGCAGGCTGAGTTGCGGCGCATTCTCGACAAGATGGCGTCCCTGCGCATGAACGCGATGATCTTCCAGGTGCGGCCGCAGGCGGATGCGGTCTACCGGTCCGGGATCGAGCCATGGTCGCCCTGGCTCACCGGCACGATGGGGCGTGATCCCGGCTACGATCCGCTGGCCTACTGCATCCAGCAGGCCCACGCACGCAATATAGAGGTCCACGCCTGGTTCAACCCCTTCCGGGCGGTTCCACATAAGGATCACCGGGTGTCCTCCGACCATGTCTCTCGCACGCATCCGTCCATTATCCGCAACTTCAAGGTTCACAAGTGGATGGATCCCGCGAGTAGCTTTACGCGGCAGCGTGCACTTGATGTCATCATGGATGTGGTGCGGCGTTATGATGTCGATGGCGTGCACATCGATGATTATTTCTATCCGTATCCCAGCGTGGTGAATGGCCGGGCCACGCCCGACTTCCCGGACGGGAAATCGCCCTCGCAGCGACGAAACTATGTGAACTCCTTCGTCCGCTCGATGTACTCCAAGGTGAAGGGAACCAAGCCATGGGTGCGGGTTGGCATCAGCCCGTTCGGGATCTGGAAGCCGGGGATTCCGCGGGGCACCACCGCCCATATCAATGCCTACGAACACCTTGCGGCTGATTCACGCAAGTGGTTGGCCTCGGGTTGGTGCGACTATCTATCGCCCCAGCTCTACTGGAGAATTCAGGGGCCGCAGAGTTACACCCTGCTTCTGAACTGGTGGCGTTCGCAGGGTCGCCGTCCGGTGTGGCCCGGCCTCGGGACCTCGCGCATCAAGTCCAGTGAGGATCCCGGGCGTCCCGCCAGTGAAATTATCAATCAGGTTCAGCTCTCGCGCACCATCGGGAGGAATTACGTCGGGCACGTGCACTGGAGCGCCAAGGCCCTCATGCAGAATCGCGGCGGGGTGACCAACGCGCTGGCCAAGAGTATTTATACCCATCCCGCCCTCGTGCCGCCCATGCCGTGGTCGAGCAAATCGGAGCCCCCCGTTCCCAGCGTCAGCGCCAAGAGGGCAAAGGGCGGAACGCAGGTGCGCTGGTCCCGAGTCCCGACCGCATCCAAATACGTGGTACAGGGCCGTTATGGATCGCGCTGGGACACCCTGGCGGTCACGCACGGGGGGTGCCTGGATGTTATCTTGAGCGGCTCTCCCGACGCGGTGGCGGTGAGCGGAGTGGACCGCTTTGGGACGACCTCCAGGCCCACTGTATTGGCACGGAAGTAGTTTTAAGAGGGAACGGACACCTCCTGAGGGCAGGTTCCATTTCAGCTGTTTTTCCAGCACTAATCGTTGGGGATGACACAATATCAACTCGCGGGGAACAGACTATCCATTCTTAAAAGTGTTGCATTAAATTGATAATTAATAGATAAGATAATTCGCTCATTCCTTACATTCTCTGGATTCATGACTGTTCGCTTTTTCGTAACGTCAGCTGGAACCCTTATATTTGCCTGGCTGGCCATGACCTATTTTCGGGTTGTCCCAATGGGCAGCTATCTGCGCTCGGCTGCTCCCGCCGTGTCGGTTGCAGGGGCGGAGCCCGAGGTGGCGGGCACCATTGTGGAAGGCCCCGCCTACGCCCTCAGGGCGGAGGCCCCCTTGGAGCGATAGTCTCGTAACAGCTCCCCCACTCGTTCGCGGGTGGGCGTGGGGCGG
>DMYM01000426.1:0-1021 GCA_003483645.1 Verrucomicrobiales bacterium | reverse complement strand
ACTTGGAGCGATAGTTTCGTAACAGCTCCCCCCACTCGCTCGCGGTTGGGCGTGGGGCGGATTGAAGGGCGATCGCGGGAAGTGGATATCGATTACCGTTTTCAGGCTTCCCTGGTCGAGGAGTGTCTGGCAGTGAGAGCTTTTGCCTGTCCGATCATTGCGGAGGCGACGAGAACTGAAGCAATCCGTACTATTATGAATAGAATGAGAGGCAGTTCCCATTTGGTGGGGGGATCGCGACCTAATCTTCTTCCTTGTTTCCTTACGGATGGCGTATTGTAACTCGGCTCTGCTGAATCCCTTCGATCAGCGAACGCCGGAACCCAACGATGTCCGTAACCTTGAGATGTGCCGCCTGCGGCGCGGAGGTGGAATTTGAGAAACTCTCTCCCACGATGGAGAAGACCTGTCCGGGGTGCCAGGTGAAGGTGCGCTACCGGGAGTGCGACAAGCAGATGGCCATTCCGGTCAGCATGAGTCTGCCTGAGGAATTCACCCATGTGGATCTGAGTTCGGTGGCGGACAAGTCCTCCTTGCTGGTAGGTCGCTACAAGAAAACGACGGAGGAGTCGGACGCGTCCAACAGTGTGGACCTGATGTTGACCAAGGCGCTCACGTCTCTCGCTCATTCCATCGGCCACCTGGATGAGCGGCTGACGCGGCACGAGCAGGGGGCAGCTGGGAAGGAAACCGAGGCAGGCGGATCGGATCCGGACAGCGGTAACGGGGTGAAGGTTGTCGTGAACGAGGGCAAGGGTGCGGGGGAGGGTGGCGAAATTGTCCATCTGGAGCCGGAGGAGAAGGAAAAGTCTTCTGCTGATGGCAGAGCCAACCCTGTCGCTGCCCGCGTGCTGGTGCGCCGGGAAGCCGCCAAGGCCGCCCAGGAGTTTTGGCGGGAAAAGCGTGGCGAGGAGGACTGGGATGAGCGGGCAGGCCCTGCCAATCGGCTGGTTGGGTTCTCCTGGCTGATGGCCAACTATCCCAAGGGCACGATCCTGGTGACCTCGGTCCTGCTGGCGGC
>DMYM01000509.1:5022-5336 GCA_003483645.1 Verrucomicrobiales bacterium | reverse complement strand
GCCTACCCGGGCATCGGCATGGCCTTTCTGGTGATGTTGCTCCTGGGGGGAGAGGGGAAGTGGCTTCCCGGACTGCTTCTCGGGGCGGCCGCTACCGGACTGCTTGGCGTCCTCATGGTGCTGGCCATCCGCAACACTACTCGCCTGAAGGATGATGCTGCGATGGGAATCGTGATGGGTGTTTCCTTCGGACTCGGGGTCGCGCTCATGAAAATGGTGAGTAATCTTCCCCAGGCTGATGCTGCCGGTCTCAACAGTTTCATTTACGGGACGGCCGCCACCATGATCTTCGGCGACTTTCTTTTGATCCTTGT
>DMYM01000509.1:4481-4692 GCA_003483645.1 Verrucomicrobiales bacterium | reverse complement strand
GTGACGACAGGAGCGGCACTCGCGTCGCTCTTCCTGCTCAAGGAGTTCGCTATCCTTTGCTTCGACGAGAGCTTCGCGGCGAGCCAGGGCTGGCCTACCTTTTTCCTCGATCTGGCCATGCTCGGGCTGGTGACTTCGGTCACGGTGGTGGGTCTTCAGGCAGTGGGTCTGGTATTGATCATTGCATTCCTTATCATCCCCGCCACTGCCC
>DMYM01000509.1:2376-4171 GCA_003483645.1 Verrucomicrobiales bacterium | reverse complement strand
TTATCATCCCCGCCACTGCCGCGCGTTTCTGGACGCATGATCTGCGAGGCATGCTTGCGCTGTCCGCCGTGATCGGGGGTGCGAGCGGTTGGATCGGGTCGAGTCTGAGCGCGCTTTTTGCCGATTTCCCCACCGGGGCGGTAATTGTTCTGGTTGCGGCCGCGATTTTCCTGGTGAGCATGCTCTTCGGTCCGGCCCGTGGGGTGGTGCCCCGCTCATGGCGCCAGGCCCGGTTGCGGCGCAAGGTCGGGCGGCAACACCTCCTGCGGGCGGCATACGAAATACTGGAGGGGCAGCAACCCGATGTTGCCGAGCCTATCCGCAATCTCCCCATCGCGCTCGATTCCCTCATGACCCATCGGTCCTGGTCGGCTCAGCAGATCAACCGTCTCCTGCGTACCGCTCGAAACGAGGACCATCTGGAGGAGGCGGGACCAGGGCAGGTGCGGCTCTCTGAGGCTGGCTTCGGTGAAGCGGCCCGGGTCACCCGCAATCACCGTCTCTGGGAGCTTTACCTTATCCGCTATGCCGACATTGCACCCTCTCACGTTGATCGCGATGCCGATCTGGTGGAGCATGTCCTCGACGCCGAGGTCGTAGATCAACTTGAATCCGAACTGCAGGACCGGCCCTCCAGCCTGGAAGTGCCGCCCAGTCCCCACTTCATTGATCAACGCGCAGAGGCGCAAGCAATTCATCGAAAGGCATGAACTGGTCTATCCTAGACACCTGGACGGTCGCCATTGGGGCGATTTGCGCAGTGGCCTGCGCCCTTCCTGGCTGCTTTCTTGTTCTTCGGCGCATGAGTATGATGGGAGATGCCATCAGCCATGCTGTCCTGCCCGGTCTGGCAGCGGCCTTCCTGATTACGCACAGCCGGGTGACTGTGGTGATGTTTGTCGGAGCGGTCTGCGTGGGTCTGCTCACCGCGGTTTTCACGCAGTGGATCAGCAAGTCCGGGAAGGTGGACCGGGGCGCGGCGATGGGTATTGTATTTACGAGCCTCTTTGCTCTCGGGCTCATCATGATCCGCCAATCCGCCCAACACGTCGAACTTGATCCCAGCTGCGTGCTCTACGGTTCCTTGGAGTACTGTGTGCTTGATATAGTGCGGGTGGGTGCTCTGGAAGTGCCCCGTGCGGTCCTGAGCACGGGGACAGTAATGCTGGCAAATTTACTCCTTTGTGCGCTTTTATTCAAAGAGCTGCGTATCAGCTCCTTCGATCCGGCCCTGGCCACGACGATGGGAATCAATGCCAACCTGATGCATTATCTCCTTATGGCGATCGTGGCAGTGACTACGGTTGCGGCCTTCGAGGCGGTGGGAAGCATTATTGTCATTGCCATGCTGATTGTTCCCCCTGCCACAGCTCTCCTGCTCACCAATCGCCTGCCATTCGTGCTCATATTGAGCGCGGCGATCGGCATTGCCTCGGCCTTTCTGGGGCATCTTGGAGCATTGACCGTCCCTCCGCTCTTCGACCTGGGGGATACAGTGAGTTCCGGCATGATGGCAGTGGCCGCTGGCCTGCTGTTCTGCCTCGCGTGGCTTCTGGCGCCGCAACAGGGTTTGCTGGTCCGTTGGTTCGGGCGGGATTTGGGGTATGGGGAGGAATCCCAGGATTTCCCCGAAGAGACGGTCTAACACCTCCCCACTCCCTCACAAGATCTTGCGGTCAATCACTTGCTCACAAGAGTTTGCGATCAATAGTTGCACGCAATCGAAATGCTGTATTATCATGGCCTTCTGCTGGCTGTGCGGATTGTCGCTCATTCCGTAGCGCCAGCCCCATTC
>DMYM01000509.1:0-2027 GCA_003483645.1 Verrucomicrobiales bacterium | reverse complement strand
CCATTCCGTAGCGCCAGCCCCATTTATCATGACAGAATCAACGATGTCCGCGTTGAATCCGGACCGCGCGACGCTGAACTTCCTCAACGGCTTTCCCGAGAAGGTCCGTAAGAAGGGAGAGAAACTGCAGCAGGATGGTGCGGTAACGCAGATATTCGGCAACCACCTCTTCATTCAGGGCCGGGTGGAGGACAAGGCCGGGACGCACCGGACGACTCTCCGCCTCCAGGGCAACCGCTGGTTCGGGAACTGCACGGAAGAAGATGAGGCCATCGCGGGCGCTGCCATGTATGCGACCATGCTGGAGCGCATGCACCGTGGCGAGGATCTGCCCGAGTCACCTAATGAGTTTGATGACACTCCGGTTATCGATCTCATCGAGGACAGGATTGAGCGCGAGGTCGATGACCAGGAGGCCGACTTCGTGAGTAAGGTGGAGAAGCGTTATCGGCGCTACGTGATAGAAGGAGAGATCCACGATCACGATATGGTGCGCCTGAGTCCCCGGTGGGAAATCAACAGCTATGAACCACTTGAGCTCTGGCCCGTTCCGCCAGGGGACATCATCGAGTTCTGGAACTATATTGCTTATGCCTTTTACAAGCGGAAACTGAACTACCCGGACTTCATGAACGCGATCACCGACCTTGGGGCGGTGCAACGCAAGATGAGCGACTGGGAACAGGAGCGTGATATTGCCGCATGGTACGACCGCATCGAGCGGGTCAACGACCGGCCTCCGCAACTTGAGCCGATTGGAGCTGAGTTTCGTCTGGTGTCCACCATCAATGAAGCCCGAATAGAGGCCCGGGAAGGAGAAGGAGAGTGGTATGCCCTGCGCGAAAGGCAGGAGATCGAGCGTCTCCTTGAGCTCTACAAGGACTCCGCTTTGCGGATGGATGCCGCGAGTCAGATCCTCTGGGAGCACTTTCTCAATTACTACACGGAGCACGGAGATACCAGACTGGATCTTGACGAGGAGAGTGCCTGCCGATTCCTGAACCGCATGTTTTGTCAGGAGGCAGTGAGCAGCCGTCTGGTCAATCTTGACGCCCGCGAGTTCAAGATGATCAGGGAGCCGCTCAAGTGGGTATGCCAAGACGATCCGGTCAATCCCAATTGCTTCGCCCTGCAGTTGGTGACCAAGGGCGGTGAGGAGGTCTCCCACTCGGTCCGACTCCTGCCTGGCCGGGAGGAGCTTTATCAGTCAGATGAGACGGTCTTTCCCGGTCCTCCCCGTTGGTTGGAGGAGACCGAAGTGATGCCCCGGTATCTTATTCCCAAGACGGTTATCGACAGCCTGGAAGGGGTGGAGTTCCTCAGAAAAATTGGAGCCAGACTTCCGGAGTCGATGCGCCGCAGGGTGGTCGACCTGGATCTTTATCCCCGTTTTGAGATGAAGCTCATACAGGGCCTGACTGCGGCGGAAACCGAGCACCTTGTCATGGACGTGACGGCTCTTGAGAAGAAAGAGCGCCGTAGTGAGAAGCTGGTCAAGAGGGGCTGGGAAGTGGTGGAGCAGAAGCCGGTAAGGGGGAAGCGACTCCTTCGATTTGCGAGAGAGAAACTCTATCCCGTCCCTGGTCTTCTGGCCGAACAGGGCCTCTCTTACGACGAGAAACTTGATGCCTTCAAGACGCGCATCACCAAGCAGTTCCCCGAGAAGTTCGCGGAGTGGCATGAGAAGATGCCCGATTTTGTCGAGATTGAGATGGACGGCAAGCTGCGCACGATCCTCGCCGACCCGGTCTCGGCCGCGGTTCGTTTCGAAGTGATCAACCAGGAGATCGACTGGTTTGACCTGCGGGTGGTCATCGACGTGGAAGGTGTTGATCTCACCAAGATCCAGATCCGGCAATTGGTTGCGGCTCGTGGCGGCTATGTGCGTATGGATGACGGTTCCTGGATGCGTCTCGAGATCAAGCTCGATCCCGATCAGCGTGATGCAGTAACCCGGTTGGGACTGGATCCCTTCGATCTCTCCGGTGAGACCCACCGCATGCATGCCATGCAGCTGGCGGATCCGA
>DMYM01000175.1 GCA_003483645.1 Verrucomicrobiales bacterium | reverse complement strand
CACCACGAGGTAGGGTTCTCCGGTTTCAAAGTCCGCCGGTGGATCGTTGAAGGCAATGTGCCCATTCTCACCAATCCCGATGCAAGCGACCACCGGCGCTTCTCCTGCCAGCATTCCTCCCACCCGCGCACACTCCATCCGGGCCTCGTTCTCACCCTCGATAGCGTGAAAGTCCTTCAGTTTTCCGGGCAATCTGGCCACGAAGCGTTCCCGTAGAAACCTGCTGAAAGAGGCCGGATGGTCCGCCGAAATACCGATGTACTCGTCCAGGTGAAATAGCGTTACCCGCTCCCAGGCAATGTCCGGCTCCCTCGTGAGTGCCTCCACCACCTCAAACTGGGAAGCTGCCGAGGCCATCACGATCCGGGCCTCCCCACGATCCGCCAGAGCCTCCCGGATTTTCTCTGCCCCGGCGGCCGCTGCTGCCGCTCCCACCTCCCCCTTTGTTGCAAAGATGCTGACCTCCATCTCCACCCTACTATGACACCATCTTCAAACCTCCAACAACCAATAACTCAATAACCGGCTTGTCCTTCGCTCCTTCAGGACGGAAGGATAAGCACGAACATGACCTCCGACTTTCTAGTCATCGGCAGTGGCGTGGCCGGCCTCTCCTTTGCCATCAAGGCTGCCGAACACGGGTCCGTCACCCTGATCACCAAGAACGACGCTCTCAATTCCAACACCGCCTGGGCTCAGGGTGGAATCTCAGCCGTTCTTCCCGACGGCCTGTGCGACCGGAACGACAGCATCGAGAAACACGTGGACGACACCCTCGACGCCGGAGCGGGCCTCTGCAACGAGAAGAGCGTACGCACCATCATTGGCGAGGGCGCACAGACCATCGAGGAACTGGTGTCCTGGGGCGCCACCTTCGACAGGGAGGGCAAACGATATTCCCTCGGACGGGAAGGTGGGCACTCGGAGCGCCGCATCCTCCACGCCAAGGACACCACCGGCCATGAGATCGCTTCCTCCCTTCTGGAAACCGCTCGCAACACTCCCCGCCTCACCATCCTCGCGGATCACATTGCCATTGAACTCATCACCACCGGCAAACTGGGCAGTGTAACCGACGACCGCGTGTTGGGCGCCTATACCCTTGAGAAGGAAACTGGCGAGGTCCGTGTCCTCCGCTCCAACCGTGTCGTACTGGCCACCGGCGGTTGCGGAAAAGTCTACCTCTACACCACCAACCCGGATTCCGCCACTGGCGACGGAGTGGCCATGGCCTGGCGCGCAGGCGCTACCATCGCCAACATGGAATTCGTTCAGTTCCATCCCACCTGCTTCTACAATCCTGCCGCCATAGGACCGGAGGCCCGCTCCTTCCTTGTCTCAGAGGCATTGCGTGGAGAAGGCGCAGTGCTGCTCAACGAGAATGGTGAGAACTTCACCAGGGACTACGATAAGCGCGGCTCTCTCGCTCCCCGCGATATTATCGCCCGCGCAATCGATACCGAGATCAAGAAGACCGGGGCTCATTGCGTCTACCTCGATGTCACCCACAAGCCGAAGGGTTTCATGGCACAGCGATTCCCTTTCATCTACCAGACTCTCCTTGAGTTCGGTCACGATGCCGAAGCGGCCCCCATCCCGGTCGTGCCCGCTGCTCACTATCAATGCGGCGGCGTGGTTGCCACACCTGACGGCACCACCACCATTCGTGGTCTGTTTGCCATCGGCGAGGTGGCCTGTACGGGACTGCACGGGGCCAACCGTCTCGCCTCCAACAGTCTCCTGGAAGGAAACGTCATGGCCCGCCGGGCCCTCGCGAAGATCCTTCACCACTTCCCGCCCGGGAAGGACGCTCCCACCCCCTCTATCCCCGACTGGGAACACGGGGACACCGCCCCGCCCGATGAATTGGTCAACATCTACCACAACTGGGACGAGATCCGCCGCACCATGTGGGACTACGTCTCCATCGTCCGCACGGACAAACGGCTCCTCCGGGCCAGTTTCCGCCTCCGGAACCTCGACCGGGAAGTGCGCGAGTTCTACTGGGGATACCGCATCAACTCCCACATCCTGGAACTCCGCAACCTCGTGGCAGTGGCCTCGCTGATCGTCGACTGCGCTCTCCGTCGCAAGGAGTCGCGCGGCATCCACTTCACCCTCGACTTCCCCCAACCGAGCCAGCAGTACCAACACGATACCATCATGCGGCGGTTCTAGGGCAACTCCTCCCGGATCTCCGTCGATGAAAAGAGTGCGAATGGAGAAAAGAGGCTCCCTGTCCATCAGCAGGTCTCCCGCAGGGCAGAGGGCCCAAGCCCGCCATTGCGTCGCCTTGAATGTTTGCTTTAGTAGGGCTGCCGGCATGTCTGTTCTCCCCCGCCTGATCCTCCCCGCACTCTTCGCTCTTTCCTGTTCCCTTCGGTCAACCGCCCAGGATGACATCGAAAACGCCATCTCCACCATGCTAGCCGGGATGAGCCTGGAGGAGAAGGTCGGCCAGATGACCCAGCTCACCCTGGGTGCCCTTTCCAGCGGGGAGGCCAATTCCGGAAACCCGGATGGACATCAACTCGATCCCGGGAAACTCCGTCACGCCATCGTGAACAAACACGTGGGCTCCATTCTCAATGTCCACAGCATGGCCTTCGGCGTGGAGCACTGGCACAAGATTCTGACTCAGATCCAGGACCTGGCTACCAAGGAGACCAGGAACAAGATCCCCATCCTCTATGGAATCGACAGCGTCCATGGAGCAAATTACCTGCGGGGGGCCACCCTCTTTCCCCACAACCTGGGGCTTGCAGCCACGCGCAACAGGCAACTGGTGGAGCAATGTCACGCCATAACAGCCCGCGAAACCCGCGCTGCCGGCATTCCCTGGAACTTCGGACCCTCTCTCGACGTGGGCCGGCAACCGCTCTGGTCCCGCTACGTCGAAACCTTTGGCGAAGACGTCCACATTGCCAGCGTGATGGCCGGTGCGGCGGTGCGCGGGCTGCAGGGCGACTCGCTTTCTTCTCCTCGCTCCGTTGCCGCCACC
>DMYM01000011.1:9307-15373 GCA_003483645.1 Verrucomicrobiales bacterium | reverse complement strand
GCTAGAAATATACAAAAATGGGACACACGAAAGAGCGATGGCCATGGAGGATCGGTGGATAACATGCCAACAACTCCAGCTCAATGGATGAAGGTAAATAAAGTGGAGGTAGAAGGCTACTCTAGTAGTCAGGATAACTGAACGGAGTTTCCTGAGAATCTTCCATGCAAATTCGTTTCAGAAGGCAGTGCCGGGAGGGGGGTTGGCTTTACGGTATCAATCATGAACGGCGACCAGGCCAGGGCGACCTGTCACGCCGGGCTACGTTTCGGCCCACCCCGATCACTGGCGGTTCTGCCGTTCATGTGGTGTTCCGGGTGGGGAGCGGAGCTGATAGCACCCGGTGTTTCTGCAAAAGCGACCGGGCATCATGGCAGTGACTCTCTTCGGCCGGGCCTTCCTGCTGGTGCAGGCGGAGCGCCGTGTAGGGCTTGCCGTGGCTTGGCAATCCTGCTACCTGCCCGACACCTAGCGAACAACCCCATTGCCCATCCCACGCCATGATCGACCTCAAGCCCGACTGCAAGTATGCGATGGTGATTCCCACCTCGATGGGAACACGCCTCACCCCGGTGAACGGTCAGCCCTTTCACTGTTCGGACAACTTCGTGCTGACCGCCAGCAGTGCGGAATCCAATGTGGGCAGCGTCTCCTCCTATCTCGGACTCCCGGTCAAGATTCTGACCGCCTTCATCAAGGGCAGCCCGGTTTCCCGCCTCATCAAGGACAACCTGGCCGGTCGCCATATGGACTACGAGGGTCCTGATATCGAGCAGGGCGGTCCCTGGGGTTATCGGCACCAGATCAACATGGCGGACAGTGGGACGGGTTCGCGTGGACCCCGGGTCTGGAACGACCGGGCTGGTGAAGTGGGCCGCGACCTCAAGGCCGGGGATTTCGACCTTGAGCGGATTTTCGGGGAAGAGGGTGCCCGGATCGTCCACATGTCAGGATTGATCGCCGCGCTCTCGCCAGATTCGACGCAGTTCTGCCTCGATGTGGCCCGGGCCGCCAAAAGACACGGAACCAGGATCTCCTTTGACCTCAACCATCGCGCGACCTTCTGGAAGGGACGGGAGGAGGAACTGAGTGAAGCCTTTTGCGAAATCGGGACCCTTGCTGATGTCCTCGTTGGAAACGAGGAGGATTTTCAACTCTGCCTCGGAGTGGAAGGGCCGGAAGCCGGAGGCGAGGATATCGCCGGCAAGATCGACAGCTTCAAGGAGATGATCAACCGGGTGAAGGAGCAGTTCCCCAACGCTTCGGTCTACGCCACTACCCTCCGGGAAGTGATCAGCGTGAACCTGCACGAATGGGGCGGCATCGTGGCCGACGGTGACGACTGGCACGTCATTGAGCCCCGTGAGATCGCGGTCCTCGACCGGATTGGTGGCGGGGACGGTTTCGTGGGCGGACTGCTGTATGGCATCCTGCGCGGCTGGGAAGGCGAGAAGTGCGCCCAGTTCGGTTGGGCCAGCGGAGCATTGGCTGCGACCCTTCTCACCGACTACGGCCAGCCCGCCGACGAAGACCAGGTCTGGAGTATCTGGAAGGGCAACGCCCGGGTGCAGCGCTAGAGCCCTGCTCTCGGGAAAGCGGTGACGACCGATCCGTCCCCGGTCCGGGAGGAACCTGCAACAGGTCAGGGTAAGGAGGCTCCGCCATCGACGTCGATCACGGTGCCGGTGGTGAAGTCGTTCTGTAGCAGGAAGAGAATCGCCTGTGCTACCTCCTCGGCCCGGCCGGGACGGGGAATGGCGTGGTCGCCGACCGCTTTCTGGAAAAACTCTTCCCGCTCGGCACCTTCCTGCGGGAAGAGGGGAGTGTCGATGATACCGGGCGAAACGATGTTGATCCGCCTGGGGGCGATCTCGGGGGCAATGGCACGCACGAACCCCTCCACCGCGTGGCCCACCGTCGAGATGGCGGAAGCCCCGGGTTTGCACTTGCGGGCCGGGAATCCGCTCACCAGCACGATGGACGCCTGATCCGTGAAATGGGGCAGCCCCAGGTGGACCGTGTTCACGTAGCCCCACAGTTTGTTGAAGGTGGCCTGGAAGCCGTCGAGGTCCATCCCGGGAAAGGGCCCCTGCTCCCGGCCGGCCGGAACGGCAGTGTTCACCACCAGGTCAAAGGGGCTGGCTTCTTTGTAGAAGGTGGTGAGGGCGTCTCGATCGAGGATGTCCACTGAACGCCGGCACACCCCCTCGGCGGGTGGCGGCTGCTCTTCCGCGGAGCGGCTCACGGCGACGACTTTTGCCCCTGCGGTGGCCAGTTGCCGGACGGTAGCGAGTCCGATCCCCGAAGTGCCACCAAAGACGACCGCGCGTTTTCCTGTGAGATTCACGGGGATGAGTATGAATCCTGCTGAAAAGACTGTCTAGTCCCTGCTGGCCTGGGAGTGGCCACCCACCAGGACCCAAAATGATCAGGAGAGACAGGTTTTGCTCGACCGCCGTGGGTGGCGTCCGGAGAGTTCGCCTCATGATCATCAAGCCGAGAGTGCGGGGATTTGTATGTCTCACGGCCCATCCCACGGGATGCGCTGCTCACGTGCAGGAACAAATTGATTACGTGAAGGCGAGGGGCGCCATCGAGAACGGACCAGGGAACGTTCTCGTTATTGGAGCTTCCACCGGCTACGGCCTGGCTTCCAGGATCACGGCATCCTTCGGAAGTGGAGCCAGGACGATGGGGGTCTTTTTCGAGCGCCCTCCCGAGGAGAAGAAGTGTGCCACGGCGGGATGGTACAATTCCGCCGCCTTTCACCGGGCCGCTGGAGCGGAGGGCCTTTATGCGCGGAGCTTCAACGGCGATGCCTTTTCCGATGAAATGAAGGCGCAGGTGGTGGAGGCCATCAAGGCCGATCTCGGGCAGATCGATCTGGTCGTCTACAGCCTGGCGGCACCCCGGCGGGAGCATCCGCGCACGGGAAAAATCCACAAGTCGACCTTGAAGCCGATTGGTCAGGACTACACCTCCAGGACGTTGGATACCGACGAGGGGATGGTGAGCGAGGTAACCATTGAACCAGCCAGCGGGCAGGAAATCGCCGACACGGTGGCAGTGATGGGGGGCGAGGACTGGAGCTTCTGGATGGAAGCTCTGGACGAGGGGGGAGTGCTGGCACCGGGCATGACTGCGGTGGCTTATGACTATATTGGCCCGGAAGCGACCTGGGCGGTCTACACCAACGGCACGATGGGACGTGCCAAGATCGACCTGCGGAATGCGGCCCGGCAAATCGATGTTCTGCTCAAGGCGAACGGCGGTGGAGGCGCCTACGTCTCCGTCAACAAGGCACTGGTGACGCAGGCCAGCTCGGCCATCCCGGTTGTGCCGCTCTACATCTCCATCCTCTATCGCGTGATGAAGGAGAAGGGAAATCACGAGGGCACGATCGAGCAGATCCAGCGGCTCTTCTCCACGCACCTCTACAACAACAACGAGCCGCAACTCGATGACAAGGGTCTCATCCGGGTCGATGACTGGGAGATGGAGCCGGATATCCAGGACAGGGTGAAGGAGATCTGGCCCCGGGTGACCTCCGGGAACCTCCGGGAGATCACGGATTTCAACAATTACCAGGAAGAGTTCCTCAAGCTTTTCGGCTTTGGATTGCCGGGTGTCGACTACGATCAGGAGGTCGACCCGATGGTTGGCCTGGACGATTGAGGGGCACACAGGCAGGCCCTCCCGGCACCTTTACATCCTGCTCTGGGCGGAGATCGGTTTTACTGGTGAAATCTGCCGGGAGCTCTGCCATGCGACGATTCCACCACCTCCTCCTCGCCGGAGTAATGACCAGCGCGACTGCCCTTGGGGCTGAGGGAGCTGAAGAGACCGCCAAGGCTGCTCTACCCGTCCCGGGATTGCCCCCGGCGGAGCAGTGGTCCCAGTTCCGGGGCCACCGTGCGAGTGGAATTCTGCCGGGAGCCGAACTACCCACCCGCTGGCACGTGGGAAAACAGGAAAATGTGCGCTGGCAGGCCGGGATCAGGGGCCTCGGTCATGCTTCCCCCATTGTCTGGGGCGATCGCGTCTATCTCGCCACTGTGGTCACCGGGGGGGTGCAGGAACTGGATGTGAAGGTCAGGGGTGATGTTGGATCCGCCAGCGACAATGGCGTGCAGCAATGGCGGTTGATCGCCATCGACAAGGCGACGGGAGCGGTTCTCTTCAACAAGCTGGGGTTCGAGGGGAAACCAAGGGTCAAGCGCCACACCAAGGCCACCCATTGCAATTCGACACCCGCCACGGATGGAAAGAACCTGGTGGCCATTTTCGGATCAGAGGGCCTCTTCTGTTTTGACATGGAGGGAGAGCTGCGCTGGCGGAAGGATCTTGGGCCGATGGATGCGGGCTGGTTCCGGGTAAAGACCGCCCAGTGGGGATTTGGGAGTTCACCGGTCATTCACGACGGCAAGGTCGTGGTCCTTTGCGATGTGCAGGAGGGATCCTTTCTCGCGGTCTACCAGCTTGAGGACGGCAAGGAACTATGGAAGAGAGCACGGAAGGATGTGCCGACCTGGGGGACGCCCACCATCGTGGAGCACGAGGGGAAGACCCAGATTCTCGTTAACGGCTGGCATCACACCGGGGCCTACGATTTCGAGAGTGGCGAGGAGATCTGGAAGCTCCAGGGTGGTGGTGACATCCCGGTGCCTACCCCGGTTACTGCCCACGGGAACGTTTTCCTGAGCAATGCGCACGGCAGGCACAGCCCCATGCGCGCAGTCAGGTTGAGCGCCCGGGGTGAGATCACGCTCCGGAAGGTCGACGAGACCAGCGAGCAAATCCCCTGGGTTCATGAGCGCAAGGGTGCCTACATGGCCACGCCTATCGTGGTGGGGGAGAACCTCTACAGTTGCGATGGGGGGGGTGTCCTGACCTGCTTCGATGCAGCCTCCGGTGAGATCCGCTACCGCGAGCGGATCGGGCAGGGTGGTGGAGGATTCACCGCCTCACCTGTTTCCGATGGCAGTCATCTCTTCTTTGCAGGAGAAACCGGGAAGGTCTTCGTGGTGAAGACGGGCGATGAATTCTCGGTGGCAGCTGAGAATGAGCTGAACGATACCTGTCTGGCCTCCCCGGCTCTAGCCGACGGGATGCTCTTCTTCCGTACGCGGTTCAAACTGATCGCGATCGGAACGAAGGGCGGGAAGTAGGCCGTTTACGGCTGGATCTGGATCTGCGGTCGGTCGGCGGCGGGCCAGTCGATGTGGAAGGTGTGACCACGCTCCTTGTCCACCCGCTCGTAGGTATGGGCTCCGAAGAAGTCGCGCTGTCCCTGGAGGAGGTTGGCCGGGAGGCGGGCGCTACGGTAGCTGTCGTAGTAGGAGAGCGCCGAACTGAAGCAGGGGATGGGGATACCGTGCAGGGCCGCGATGGCCACCACCTTGCGCCAGTTGGCCTGGCAGCGGTCGATTTCGCTCTTGAAGTAGGGGTCGAGGAGGAGGTTGGCAATCCCGGGATTGGCCTGGTAGGCCTCGAAAATCTTCTGGAGGAAGCGGGCGCGAATGATACATCCACCGCGCCAGATCATGGAGATCTGGCCGAAATCCAGCTGCCAGTCGTGCTCCCTCTGCGCTTCACGCATGAGTTGGAAACCCTGGGCGTAGGAGCAGATCTTGGAGCAGTAGAGGGCATCGTGAATAGCCTGGACGAACTCGGTCCGGTCGCCCTCGAAAGCCTCAAGATTGGCGGTGATCACCTGGGAAGCGGCAACCCGTTCTTCCTTGATGGCACTGATGCAGCGGGCAAAGACAGCCTCCGCGATGCAGGGTGCGGCGATGCCCATGTCGAGGGCGTTGATGGAGGTCCACTTGCCGGTTCCCTTCTGGCCGGCGGTGTCGAGCACGATATCGACGAAGGGTTGACCGGTTTCGGGATCTTCCTGACCGAGAATGTCGGCGGTAATCTCAATGAGGAAGGAATCCAGGACGCCCTGGTTCCACTCCCCGAAGACCGCGCTCATTTCCCCGGGAGTCATGCCGAGGAGGTTCCCCATCAGATTGTAGGCCTCGCAGATCATCTGCATGTCGCCGTACTCGATGCCGTTGTGGA
>DMYM01000011.1:0-8973 GCA_003483645.1 Verrucomicrobiales bacterium | reverse complement strand
CATCTTGACATAGTGGCCCGCACCATTTTCGCCGATGTATGTTGCGCAAGGGACACCACCCTCGATGGGTTTTCCCGCTTCGGCGCCTTCCAGGGGCTTGCCGGTCTCTTCGTCGACCTTGGCTGCAATCGCTTCCCAGATGGGTTTGAGTTCCTGCCAGGCACTCTCCTTCCCGCCGGGCATGAGGGCCGGGCCGAAGCGCGCACCTTCCTCCCCGCCCGAGACCCCGGAACCAACAAACCGGAACCCCTTTTCATTGAGATCCTTTTCCCGGCGGATGGTGTCGGTCCAGAGTGCGTTTCCTCCGTCGATTATGATGTCGTCGGGGTCGAGCAGTTCGGCCAGCCCGTTGATTACCGCGTCGGTGGGGCCGCCGGCCTGGACCAGGATGATGATCTTGCGTGGACGCTTGATGGACTGCACGAACTCCTCAAGGGTCGTTGTGCCCACCACCCCGCCGGGAGTGTCCGGATTGGCGGTCACAAACTTGTCGGTCTTGGAAGTGGTGCGGTTGTAAACGGAAATCCTGAAGCCGTGGTCAGCTATGTTCAGGGCGAGGTTTTGACCCATGACCGCAAGGCCCACGAGTCCGATATCGGAGGAAGTGTCAGACATGTTTTGGCGTGAATTCGGGGGCGGGGTTTAGGGGAGTTGTTTGGCAGCTTCAAGGCTTAAAACTCCCCGCGGGGGGGGCGACGGCGTGGGAGGGGTGGATAAACAGCGAGTTCCTGATCGCTTCCGCGGCAATACTGTCGACCATCTCCCATACGATGAAGTTCCCGTTGTTGCTGCTGTCCTGCATTTTCTGCCTTCCAGGTCTCGTGGCAGCGGCTTCTCCCGGCGGAGAGGAGAGGCCCAACATTGTCTTTCTGCTCACTGATGACCAGTGTACCTATTCAATGGGGTGTTATGGGAATGGGGAGGTAAAGACTCCGCACCTTGATGCCCTCGCGAAGGACGGCATGGCCTTTGACTGTCATTATGTCAGCACCGCAATCTGCATGGGGAGCCGGGCCAACATCATGACCGGCAAGTTTGAGTTCAGGCACGGGTGTAATTTTGAACATGGGGCTCTCCATGGCTCACACTGGGCCAATTCCTATCCGATCCTTCTGAAGAAGGGGGGCTACCTGACCGCCATGGCGGGCAAGATCGGATTCGTGGTCACGAAGAGGCCGGGGAAGAAGGGCCTGTTGCCAGAGAAGGACTTCGACAAGTGGGGAGCGGGTCCGGGGCAGACGCATTACCAGACCGCCAGGAACAAATCGATGGCCGCCTATGCCGGGGAGTATCCCCATTCCTCGCGTTCGTATGGGGCCTTTGGTGCGGATTTCATTTCGGAGGCCGTGAAGGCAGGGAAGCCCTTTTGCCTCTCCATCAGCTTCAAGGCTCCCCACAAGCCCGCCACTCCGGATCCACTGGACGAGGCCATCTACGCCGACAAGACCTTTACCAGGCCCGGGAACTTCGGGCGCGAGTATGGTCTGCATTTCGCCAGGCAGAGCCGCCGGGGACGGCAGTACGAGCGGTTTTACGGCTGGAACTATGCCGACAATTACGACGAAGTGATGGCCACCTACCACCAGCAGGTCTACGCCGTCGACGTGGCGACGGGGATGATCCGGGCAGCCCTGAAAAGACACGGGGTGGCCGGGAACACGGTCGTGATCTTCACCTCCGACAACGGGTTCCTCTGCGGATCGCATGGTTACGGATCCAAGGTCCTGCCCTATGAGGAATCGTCCCGCGTCCCCCTGATTATCCATGACCCGCGCCACGCCAACAGCGGGAAGGAGCTGCGGTGCGATGCTCTGACCGGGAATGTCGACCTCATGCCCACCATCCTGGAACTGGCGGGGGTAGAGGTTCCGGCGGGGATCGATGGCCGCAGCGTCCTGCCGCTTTATGGGAATCCGCAGGGCAGCATCCGCACCGCCCTGCCTCTCATCAATGTCTGGGGACCGTCCGAGGTTCACAGTCTCGCGGTGGTCACGAGGGAGACGAAGTACATTTACTGGCCCTGGAGCGGGGAGGGTTTCGAACCGGTGGAAGAGCTTTATGATACGGAGCGGGATCCACTGGAACTGGAGAATCTCGTCCGGCGTCCGGAGAAGCACGGGGATCTTCTCCAGAGGATGCGGCGCAGCTACGACGGCTTCGTGCAGCAATGGCGGCAGGGCGCAGTGCCGTATCACAACTACAAGCCGTTCGCAGTATTCTTCGACCGGGGGATCACGTGGCCGGACAAGGTTTCGGCACTCAGGAATTGAACCGGCCAGATCAGGTCCCGCGACCTGGTTTCCTTCCGGGGTAGAATGGTAACGGTGGGGATGCCCGGTTCCAGGGTGCAGGAGTCCGGGCGGATGCACCATGCTTCAGCGGATCGTGATGAGTTGCCACGCCGGGGGAAGAATGGTGGGATGCCTTCCACAGCCTGATCAATTCATGAGAATCCTTCCCGCCGCCCTGTTCCTGCTCGTCGCTGTCATCCCCTGCCACGCGCAAAAGCCGAACATCGTCCTCGTCATGGCTGACGACATGGGATGGGGACAGACCGGGTATTACGACCACCCGGTTCTCAAGACGCCCAACCTGGATGCCATGGCGGCCAATGGACTGCGCTTCGACCGGTTCTATGCGGGAGGTCCGGTGTGTTCGCCAACCCGGGCCACCGTGTTGACCGGGCGCACGCACGACCGGGGCGGGGTGCAGAATCACGGATTTGCCCTGCGCAAGCAGGAGAAGACCCTGGCGGTGGCGCTGCGTTCCGCAGGCTACGCCACCGGACATTTCGGGAAATGGCATCTCAACGGCCTGCGTGGGCCGGGGGTGCCCATCCTCAAGGGCGATACCCACGGTCCGGGCGGTTTCGGGTTCGACGAATGGCTCTCGGTGACAAACTTCTTCGACAAGAATCCGGTGATGAGCCGGAAGGGATCGTTCGAGGAATTCAAGGGGGACTCCTCGGAGATCATCGTGACGGAGGCGCTCAAGTTTATCAGCGCGCAGGCCGGGGCCGGCAAGCCGTCCTTCACCGTGATCTGGTACGGCACGCCGCACAGTCCGTGGATGGGGCTGGAGGGGGACCTGGCCCTGTTTCCCGGACTCAAGGGGAAATCGCAGCATCATTACGCCGAACTGGCGGCCATGGACCGCAGTATCGGAAGTCTCCGGTCTGGCTTGCGCAGGCTCGGAATCGCGAAGGACACCCTGGTGTGGTTCTGCAGTGACAACGGGGGACTCCCGGGATTCAAGCCCGATACGGTGGGAGGACTGCGGGGCTACAAGGGATCGCTCTTCGAGGGTGGGTTGCGCGTGCCGGCTGCGATCGAGTGGCCTACGGGGATTCCGCAGCCGCGGGTGACCTCCTATCCGGCTGCCACCATGGACATTTTCCCTACCCTGGCAGAGATTGTGGGCCTGCCCGCCTCGGTCATGCTTCAGCCGCAGGATGGGGAGAGTCTGCGGTCTCTCTTCGGCAAGGAAAGAGGTCGACGGGGCAAGCCCCTCGGTTTCCGCAACTCGGGACGCGGTGCGCTGATCGACAACGAGTTCAAACTCTACATCAGGAACGTCGGTGAAGGGGGCTTCCAGCTTTACCATCTTGGGAAGGACCCGGCTGAAAAGAGGGACGTGACCGCCAGGTATCCCGGGGTCGCGAAACGCCTCCGCAAGGTTTTTGAGGAGTGGAACGCCTCGGTGCAGGCCAGCGTGGATGGAAAGGATTACCCTTCCGGGACGGTCGATGCACCGCAGCCGCCACGAATGTTCTGGACGGATCTGGACGCCTACCGGCCCTACTTCAGGGAGTGGAGGAGCCGGCCTGAATACCAGGGCCGGCTGAAGGGGAAGAAGTAGCAGGGGCTAAGGTTGCACGACCTCGGCCCGCAGGCGCATGAAGAGTCGCGGGACGCCCTCCTGCTGCGGCGGAGAGGCACGATAGGTCACGATGGTTGTCCCATCGCCCTGGTTTTCTTCCGAGACGAGCGGGACGAATTCCTCTCCCCCGAACCAGTTTTCGAGGTTGACGCTGAACTGGGGAACCAGATTCACATTCACTGTGTCACTGATCCGGCGGAAACTCATGGTGAGGACGTCTTGTCCTTCCATGCTCCTGATTTCGGTGGAGATCCTGCCCTCGGTGTCGTCCGGGTCGCTGTCGCTGGTGCCGAGGACGTACTCGATGAGCCTGGGATAACCGTCGCCGTCGTCGTCGGCAGTGGCTTCGCCCGAGAATCCGCTGATGACCTCGTCGGCGTTGGGTGTTCCGCCGATAATCGCACTGCTGATCCAGTTCCCGGCTACATTATAATCGGGACCGGGGAGGGCGGAGGAATCCAGGACCATGCTGACACCATCCTTGCCGGCGGCTTCGGGCCAGGGCGAATTGTCGTTGTAGCGGAAGTTCGCGATGGTGTTTCCAAGCCCGTCCACCAGGTGCAGCTGTTCACCTGCATTCTCAAGGCGGGTGGGCGCGTATTCGCCCGCGATGCGGTCGCTGTGAGCCGTTCCGTAGCGGGCCTCGAAGGCAGCCTTGTTCCGCACCACCAGCACGAACTCGCCGGGTGCCAGGGAGGTCACGTCAGAGAAGGTGAAATCGAAGTCCAGGCCCTCGGCAAATTTCACCGCGGTGAGATTGATGATTTCGGGGCTGATGTTCTTCATCTCGATGAACTCGAGATCCGAGGCGTCATCGGCGGCGGCGAGTTCCTCGGAGGTCTCGGGCGGCAGGGGTGCATAGTGGACCTCGGTTACCACCAGATTGGAGGCGTCTGCAATGGGCCCGATCAGGAAGTGGGCGGTCACCGGACCGCTCCATGCGGTGAGACCACGACCGTTGCGGACCCGGGCGGTGATGGTGGTGGTGTCCTCGATTTCAATCGGGTTGTTCGAATTGGCGAGGAGCGCTGTGCTGGAGGAATTGCCACCCGATGCCCGGGGGTCCGATCCATCGGTGGTATAGAAGATCGACCCGTCGCCCACGAAGGAGAACTCGTCCCCGGCCGCTACGAGGCCCGGCTGCTTCATGCCGTTGAGAGCGCTGAAGAGCGGCTTGGCGGTATACTGGCGGTCGATCCAGCCAACCCGCGTCCGCAGCCAGGTCTTGAGGATGCGGACCTCGTTGCGGTGGCTGGCATTGCCCCATCTGCTGAAGTTGCGTTCGGCCGGGCTGCGCCCAAGGCCCGCAGCATTTGCTCCGAGTGGATCCCGTCCGTCTATCTGCCGGGCAAAGTCGTTGATGACGGACTCGATATTGACGGTGGAGAAGACGTTTTCGCGTAGTTCCTGCCAGAGATCGGTGTGGGCCTGCCGGAAATCGGGGTTGGCGAGGACCTGGCCCCACCAGATGTAGCGGCTGTCACTCCATGTCCGGCTGGAGTCGCCGGAGCCGTCCCACTGGGAGGCATTATCGTCCCGGCCGTCGGTGGAGCCCATGGTGCGGTCGAAGTCCCAGATCGGTCCCGCTCCGATCTTTCCCCCGTTGGTGTCACTGCGGTGCTTGTAGTAGTAACCACTGAGCCGGAAACCGTCCACGTTCATGGCCAGGGTGTTGAGCCAGTGATGACGGAGCCATGAAAACTGGTCGATGTACTCGGTGAAGTGCTTGCCGGTGGTCGGATTGACTCCGTCCCCCGCGCGGATGGCGGCGTTGGCCTCATTCATGTGCGCCACCAGCCAGGCACGTTGCCGGCCGGAGACCTCCCGCTCTTTTGGCTCCACCCAGCCCAGCCTGCCCAGGCCGCCCACGTTGAATCCGCTGTCTCCCGGGTCGAGGCGATCCTTCTTGAACATGTAGCCACCCGAGATGGTGGGTTCCCGGGAAGTGCGGGGATCCAGCCGGGCCACCGGGACGCGGCTGTCATCACGCTTGATCTTCTCCGTCAGGGCGTAGACGCCAAAGTAGTCTCCGGAATAGGTGAGGGGACCCCCACGGACGTTGTGAATGACCTCCACGAACTTGGTGCGGGTGGCATACTCTCCGGTCTGACGGCTCAGTTCGTAGATGAGCTCGTTGCGCATGAGGGCGCGGTCGAACTGGTAGCGTCCGCTCAGGACCCAGTCGGATTCACGGGGCAGGCCGATGGGGGTGATCCCCTTGTCGAGACCCTCTTCGTCCCGGGCCTCCACGGTCATGGAATACTTGGGCCAGCCGAAGGACGAGGAACCACGGCGCTTGAGGCCCACCCGGGTATCGGTGTCAAACTCATCGGTCATCCTGGCGCGACCGGTTTCCGGGTCGGGTTCGATGATGGCCATGAATCCGTCCAGGGGATTGCCGCCCCCGGGATCTCCCCGGTTCCAGGTTTCCAGAATAACAATCGGCAGATTGGAGTTGAATTGCTGCAGGTCGGCGTCTCCCAGTTTGAGGAAGCTTCGCATCTTGATGGGTCCGGCCGCATTGTTCTCACCGAAGACGCGTGCCCTGATCTGGATGGAATCGGTGATCGTAATGGGCCTGGTGTAGAGGGGAGAGGTCGCGTCGGGTTCCGAGCGGTCGGTGGTGTAGCGGACCTCCTCGTCGGGAAAGGTGCTGGCGAGGGTGATCTCGAAGGTGTCGCTGAACGTTCTGTTGCGGTGGGAGAAGATCACTTCGCTGGTGGGGAGCTGCTCCTGGCTGCCGTTTCGCTGTCCCGGAGTGGGGGTGGCGAAGTAGGCCTGGTTGCCGAGGGTGATATCGGTCACCCTGATGGCGCTGAGCTGGGGCCGGACGAGGAGGTCGTCGTCGTCGGCGGCCGAGTTCATGAGGTGGAGGGAAAGGACATTCTGTCCGACCCGCAGCCGGTGGAGGTGGCTGTTGAGCGGGATTGCCTGGAAGTCGAGGGCCTCGGTGTCGGGCCGGTCACTCAGGGCGATGGAATTGAAACCAAGGGAGCCGGGCGCGTTCAGAGAAGTGACCCGCACGCCGTTGAGGTAGGCAACCACGGCATCGTCATACTGCAGGTCAAGCGCGAGGCTGATGATGTTGTCGCTACGATCAAGGTCAAACGGAACCCGGATATAGACGGAGGAGCTCTGGTTGAAGGCAACCTGCTCAAGATCCGCGTTGATCAGGTCGCCGTAGCCGATGCCGCGATCGTAACCGGCTCCAAGGAAGCCTGCGGTCCACAGGTTGTCGTTGAAGGTGATCTGGGTCCAGCTGATCCCGAGGTTGTTGTCGGGGGCGACATGGGTGGAGCAGGCGGCATCCACGTCGACCAGGATATCCTCCGCGGTGACAGGTTCCTGTTCCACGCCGTAGGAGGCATCGTTGAACTGGGCAGGATAGGTGGGGGAGAACTCATGGATGATGGCAGCTCCATCCGGTCCGACGAGGGCCAGGTATTCGCCGCTGTTCTCGAGCTTGAAACTGGTGTGGAGCTGCTGGCCGGCCACCGCCCGGTCCTTGCCCGAGGCGAAGAGGAGAAGGAACTGCCCCTGCTGGAGGACGATACCATCGGGGATGCGCCACTTGGGAAGGTTTTCCGGGCTATCAGTGAGAAAGTAGCCACCGAGGTCAACCGGATCCGGATCGGGGTTGTAGAGTTCCAGCCAGTCCTCCCAGTCACCGTCCTGATCCCGCAGGCCCGACTCGTTGTCGGCGAGGATTTCGGAAATGATGGGGGCGGCGGGGGAGGGGAGGGATCCTGCCAGCAGGAACAGGCTGAAAAGGAGTCCCTTTGCGGAATGGGTTTTTGGGAATTCCATGTTGGGGGGGATAGGGATAGGGAGAGCGACACGGGCTTGCAAGTCTGCACGCTGGCGTGGGGGGGAGGCTCTACCCTGACGGGACTCTAATTCAACAAGGCAAGTCCGTCAAATGCGGTGGGTGGGATGCGGGTTCAGCGGGTGGTTGACCCGGGAACGAGAATGCGACAGGGTGACGTGTTGTCAGGACTGCTGAAGGATTCACGCTGCAGAACTATGAAAGGAATTGCGATCATCTCATGGGCGAGTCTTCTTTTGTTAGAAAGTGCCGCCGGTGAGGGCGGGAACTGGCCCCGTTTCCGGGGTCCCGATGGATCGGGGGTGGCGGCCGGGCAGGACGTCCCTCTCAAACTGGGCGAGAGCACGCGGGCGTGGTCCGTGTCCCTGCCCGGTCCGGGAAGCAGTTCGCCCGTGGTCTGGGGCAATCGCGTGTTTGTGACCTCGGAAGACCGTGCCGGGGGGCTTGTTGGGCTGCATTGCTACGAGGCCAAGGCCGGCACGCCGCTCTGGCGCAAGGAAGTGAAGGTCGGCGCCTACCGCACCCACAATATGAACAATACCGCGGCGGCCACCCCGGCATTGGCTGAGGACCTGGTGGTCTTCAGTTGGTACGATTCCAGTCGCAAGGTAGCGGTCCTCTCGGCCTGCTCCCACGAGGGCAAGGACCTGTGGAAATACGACATCGGGGAGTTCAAGGGATCCCACGGTTTAAACATTGTTCCCGTTATTCACGAGGGTTCGGTGATCATCGCCCACCTGCATCAGCGCGGCGGATACGTGGCATCCCTGAACGGGAAGACGGGCGAGCCCGAATGGAAGAGAATGTATCCCAGTCCGAGCCCCAAGACGACCTACATGACCCCGCTCATCCGCAGGCGTCACGGTGCCGATGGCCCGGAGTATGAAGTGGTGGTGAGCAGCACCAGCATCGGAGTGCGGGGGCTGAACGTTGAGAGTGGATTGGAGCTTTGGTCCCTGCCCGATGTTTTCGACGAGCGCTGTATTGTCTCGCCGGTCGATATCCTGGCCGGGAGCGGGGAGAAGGACTCGCTGCTCACGGTGGGCTGCAAGCGGGAGGGCGGCAACAACGTCTTCCTGGCGGTGCGTCCACCCGATGCCAGCGGTGGGAAGGCCGAGGTGGTCTGGCAGCTGGAGAACCATGCCCCCTACGTCCCGACCCCGGTATCGGATGGAAAGACTCTCTACGTGCTGGACGATCGAGGGGTGCTGCAGGCGGTCGATCCCCGCTCGGGTCAACCGAAGTGGGAGAAGAAGTTCCAGGGCAAC